>NZ_JBEPSG010000007.1:0-227031 GCF_040548715.1 Stenotrophomonas sp. 2694 | reverse complement strand
CGAGATCCAGGCTTACACGGCGGCCCACGCCGGCTCTCGACACCTACGTTGCCAGATTCCAATCAGATAAGGCTTGGCCGCGGCATCCATGCCGCGGACACCCCCGCGAACCCAACCCGACCGCCCTCTGACAGATTTCTGCGGTCTGCCACCCACGGAAAAGAAAAAGAAGATCAAAAGCAAAAACGGCCTGGCCGGCCGTTTCCTGTAGAGCCGAGCCCATGCTCGGCTCTATACGAGCAAGCGCAGCGCGCGACCCGCTTCTGCTGTTCTTTTTCTCCTCCGTGGCTGGACGCGCCCGGAAACTGTCAGGGGTCGGGCAGGTGGGTTGCGCAGGGGCGTGAGCCGCATGGATGCGGCGACCGAGCTTACAGGGACGTACTTGCAGCGGCCCCTGCGCAACCCACCTGCCCGGCCCAATCACATGAATCGCATTTCGCGCCCCACCCACGAGGGGCTGCGCCGTTGGCTGGAATCTACGGCCACCAGCCGTGCCCGAACCGCGCGTAATGATCGGCCGCACGCTCGAACGGATTGCGCGCACTGACACCACCACACAGCAGATACACCGGCAGGTACAGCGGCCCCAGCACCAGATACTGGTACACGTGCGCACGCTCATGGTCATCCAGCCGGATCAACGGCTCCACGCCCCACCCCGCCTGATGCGCGTAAGTACGGCAGCACATGCCCAGATCGTGGCCGGTGTGCAGGATCACGTTGCCCAGGGTGATCGCTCCGCCCGGGCCCCAGGGCCAGTGATCGAAAACCACCGCGCAATCACGACCACTCCAGCGCATCTTCGCACCACCCAGCAACCCGGCCAGACCGCCAAGCAGGCCGATCAGGGTATTGGGCACGGTCCACAGCGCGCCCAGCACCTGCAGCGCGCGCAGCCAGATCGGCCAGGGCCGGGACGCGGTGTTCAATCCGCCTCGTTGGGGATCAGCAGCCACAGCAGCAGGTAGACCAGGATGCCGGGGAAGGCGGCCGACGCCAGCGAGACCACCACGTACAGCACCCGTACCAGGGTCGGGTTCCAGCCGAAACGATGGGCGATGCCGCCCATCACCCCGGCAATCATGCGGTCGTTCAGCGAGCGCGACAGGGTGCGCGGCACAGCGTTCATGGCGAGGTCTCCCGGCTGACTGGCTGTTGCCACTGTAGCGCCTGCAATGTCTACGGCGTGCGTTGGCGCAAGGCCTGCAGGCGGGCGCCGAACCACACCGCGGAGGTCTGTTCGGGCTGGCCGGGGCAGCGGATCCGATACGCCTTGCCACTCATGCTGCTCTGACTCGCGGCACGCTCGATGAACTGCTCGGCGGTGTCGACCATGTCTTTCTTCAGCAGGTAGTCGTACTTGCGCTGCAGGTGGGAACGCGCATCGGCGGGACCGTACCAGCTGCCATTGCGCTGGAACTGGCACTGGGAGCCATCCAGGCTTCCGATCAACTGCGCGATCTCGCGGCGCGCATCGGCGCTCGGCGCAGCGCTGGCGACGCCGGGCGCAAGGGCCAGAGCAAGCGCGAGCAGAGGGGAATGTTTCATGGCGTGCGTTCCTTCAGCCAGTTGTCGATGGTCGCCGGCACTTCGCGCTGTGCGCGGCCGGAGACGTAGATGCCGATATGCCCACCGCGGAAACTGGATTCGGTGTAGTCCTGCGTGCCCAGCCGGCCACGCATCGCGCGCGATGCATCCGGTGGCACCAGATGATCCTGTTCGGCGTAGATGTTCAGCACCGGCAGGGTCACCTGCGACAGATCCACCGCCTCTTCGCCGATGCGCACGGTGCCGTTGACCAGGCCGTTGCCCTGGTAGAACTGCTTGATGAACTCGCGGAAGGCTTCACCCGCGAGGTCCGGCGAGTCGAAGATCCACTTTTCCATGCGCAGGAAATCCTCCAGCGCGGCCTTGTCATCGAGGATGTCGAGCAGGCCCACGTACTTCTGCACGTTCAGGCGGAATGGCTTGAGCATCAGGTAGCTGGCATTCATCAGATCGGCCGGGATGTTGCCCAGCGTATCCACCAGCAGATCCACATCCACCTGCTGGGCCCAGTGCGACAACATGTTGTCGGCGGTCTGGAAATCGACCGGGGTGACCATGGTGATCAGGTTGCCCAGCTTCTGCCGCCGCAGTGCGGCGTAGCACAGGGCGAACACGCCGCCCTGGCAGATTCCCAGCATGTCGACCGGGCCTCCACTGCGTGCGCGCAGCGCATCCACCGCGCCATCGATGTAGCGCAGCAGATAGTCCTCGAGCGTCTGGTAGCGTTCGGAACGGTCCGGATAACCCCAGTCCAGCACATAGACGTCCTGGCCCAAGGCCAGCAGCTTCTGCACCAGCGACCGATCGGCCTGCAGGTCCACCATGTACGGGCGGTTGACCAGTGCGTACACGATCAGCAGCGGTGTGCGACGCACCGGCGCGTTCTCGCCGACGAAGCGATACAGCACCACTTTGCCATCGCGCCAGACTTCCTCGCGGGCGGTGGCGCCATAGTCGACATCCTCCACCTGCGGCAGCAGCTTCAACCCTTCCATCAGCTTGCGCTGCATGGCCAGGGTCTCCTGCATCAAGTCATCGGCATTGAAGCCCAGCGGTCCTTTCATGGCTTACGACTTCCGCGTGGTCGCGCGGGTGGCGGCCTTCTTCGCTGGCGCTTTCTTCGCAGCAGGCTTCTTCGCTGCAGCCTTCTTCGCTGCAGGCTTGCGCGCGACGGGCTTGACCCTGGCAGGCGCTGGCTGGGCAACCGGATCGACGGCATCGGTACCGGCAAGCGCCGCCACCTGTGCCTGCACCCGGCGCAGGCTGCGCTCGAGCTCGGCAATGCGACGGTGGGCGGCATCCATCTCGCTGCGGGTGGGCAGGCCGATGCGTTCACTCATCTGTTCAACCTCGCGCTGCAGGCCTGCGCGCAGGCGCATCTGTGCGTTGCCCAGCGAGGCATACACCTGCTGGAACGGCTCGGACATGGCGACCTTGGCGTAGGCCTCCTCGGCGACTTCAATCCACAGATCGAACATCGCCCGGGCGCTGGTCAGCTGGCTGCCGGGCTGCTCGTGTTCGGCCAAGCGCTGTTCGAACAGGTCGAACGCCTCTTCCAGTGCCTGCTTGATCTGCTCGACATAAGCCTGCGAATGCTGCTGGTACTCCTCCTGCGCGCGCAGCAGGGCCTGCCACCGCGCCTGGTGCTCGCGGCCGGGCCCGAACGCCGGGCTCTGCAGCCACGGGCCAGCCAGCGTCTGCAACTGCTGGAACCACGCCGTGAACTCGGGCGGAGCAGCGTCCACACGGGTGCTGCCGCGGGCCCCCTGCAGCATCCACTGCAGCATGCCGTCGCCCTGCCCCTTCACCGCTTCACGCCAGGCCTGGGCAACCTCGGCACTGCTGGCATCGCGGCCCGCAAAGCGTGCAGCGACTTCCTGCATGGTGCCGTACCAGCTGCCAGCTTGATCGCGGAACCGCCGCACTGCCTCTTCGGGCGCGGCAGCACCGGTCCCGGGCAGCAGTTGGCCCCACCAGTCGAACAGGCGCTTCCAGCTGCCCGGGTCGTCGCCAGCCGGGGTTCCCGGCACGGCTGCATGGCGCAAGGCATCAGCCCAGGCGCCGAAGTACTGGCGGGCCAGATTTTCGAAATCGCTGCTGCCGGCGTCGTTGGCCGAGCTGGTCATCGCGCTCCTCCGCAGGGCTGGGTCATGGCTTGGGAATGCGCAGGGTCTTGCTGATCATCAGCGACCCGGACAACGCGAACAGCAGCACCAACGGATGCAGCTGCCAAGGGCCAATCTGCCACTGGCCCAGCCACAGGTCGTGGCCGATGGCATCGGTGCCGGCGGCGATCGCCAGCACGATCACCAGCGCCAGGCTGGTGGGAATCGGCGTTCCCTCGAAGTACTTCACCTTGCCTTCGTCACCGCTCATCGCCTCGGCGGTTACGTTGTAGCGAGCCAAGCGGCTGACGCCGCAGCAGACGAAGTAGCTCAGCACCAGCCAGTCCCAGCCCCCCTGCATGCCACAGGCATAGGCCAGCGCTGCGGGCGCGACCCCAAAGGAAATGACGTCCGACAGCGAGTCGAGCTCGCGGCCCAGGGTCGAACTGGATTTGCGCCAGCGCGCGATGCGGCCGTCCAATGCGTCGAAAATGAAAGCCAGCGGGATCAGCGCCATGCCGAACAGCAGGTAGCCGCGCTCGCCATCCTGCAGGAAACGCATTGCGGCAAACACCGCGCCGGTGCCGCAGAAAGCGTTGGCGAGGGTGAACCAGTCCGCCAGATGGAACTCGCGCAGCATCGAGAAGTGACGTTTCATGAAGTCTCACGGGGCATCAAGGCCCACAGGGTACCGCGAGCGCCGCCACCGGCAACAGCGTGGGCTGCCCCTGTCCTTCACCCGTCACTCACCGATCCTCACCGGCGGTGAATTTTTCGCCACCCATCTTGACAGCCTAGGGGGGTGGCGCCTGTCAGCGCTTATCCACAAAGTTGCCCACGCGTAATCCACACCCCCTGTGGACAACTGGTTCTCACCGACTGCGACGCTGGACATTTCCTCATCACCACAAGCCGGGGTTTCCCTACTTCCCAAGCCGATCCGCCAGCGCTATGGTCTGCGGCGGACCCGCCGCCGCCACGTCCGACTCCTTACCGACGGACGATGTTGATGCTGGATGCACGCACCCTGGCCGCGCAGTTGCGGCAGCCCCATGGCGAGGCCGCGCTGGCCGTGGGCGAATCGATGAACCGCAGCAACGACGCCCTCAACCAGGCGGCGATCGCACTGCTGGCCGTCGCTGCCGGAGAGCAGGTGCTGGAAATCGGTCCTGGCAACGCCGCCTTTGCGCCGCTGCTGCTGCAGGCCAGTGGCAGTCGCTACGTGGGTGTCGAGCTGTCCAGTGCCATGGTCGACGCCGGCAACCAGCACCTTGCCGCCAGCGGCCTGGCTGGCCGTGCCGCGCTGCGCGAGGGTGATGCCCATGCCCTGCCCCTGGCTGATGCCAGCGTCGATGCTGCGCTGGCGGTCAACACCCTGTACTTCTGGCCGGACCTGGCACCGGTACTGGATGAACTGGCACGGGTGCTGCATCGCGGCGGCCGGCTATGCCTGGCCTTCGGCGATGCCGGATTCATGCGCAGCCTGCCCTTTGCCGCCGACTTTGAGCTGCATGAGCTGGACGCAGTGGAGCTGGCGCTGCGGGTGTCCGGCTTCACCGTCACGGCATGGCGCTCGCATCGCGAAAGCACGGCCGGCAATGACGGCCAGCAGCGGGAAAAGCACTTCCACCTGCTGCTGGCGCGCCGGCGCTGAAGCTCTCCCCGCCGGGCATGGCCCGGCGCTACCGAGGCTGCGCCGGATGGTAGCGCCGGACCATGTCCGGCGAGCGCAGCGGCCCCCGGAATGCCTCACAGCCGGCTGAAGGACCAGCTCTGCATGCGACCATCCCGGTAAGGCATCACCCCGTGGAACGGGCGCGGATCGGCATCGAACACCAGCGGCAGGAAGTTGCGGTCGCCCTCCCACATCGGCAGCTGGTCCAGCTTGTCCACGTCCACCCACTCCAGGGTGCCTTCATGGTTGCCGCCGTGCGGGGCACCCTCGAAGCTGTCGATGACGAACACGAAACCGAACCAGTCCTCACCGTGCTTGCCGAAACCCGGCCAGCTGATGGTGCCGCGCAGGCGCATGGCCGTGCAGTCGATACCGGCTTCCTCGGCGATTTCGCGGCGCATGCCGGCGGCGATGTCCTCGGTCGGCTCGACCTTGCCGCCCAGGCCGTTGTACTTGCCCAGATGGTGGTCGCCCGGCCGGGTATTGCGGTGGATCATCAGCACCTGGCGGCGATCGGGCGAGAGCACGTAGCCCAGGGTGGCGACGATCGGGGTATACGGCATGTGCGGGTCCGGCGGCGGGTCAGCCGTGGATTATGGCCGATCAACGCACCAGCGACAGGCGACGGTCGCCGGCACCCACGGCGTTGCCGTCAGGGTCACGACGCAGGGTGGCCACGCCATGGCCGCGTTCTGCCAGGTATTCCAGCCATTTGCCGAGGAAGGTGTTCATCCGCATGCGATGGCTGATCAGCTCGGCCGGCGGTGGGTACAGGCCCATCGTGTCCTGCCAGCGGCGGCCGACGTAGCAGTGGGTGGTCTCGGCTTGGCGCGCGTCCCGGTACAGGCGGACAAAGGCCGATGGGTCCGGTTCACCGGTCACCGGGTCGGCCAGGTCATAGGTCAGGCGCAGCTCGACCGTGTAGCGGTGGCACTCGATCACGTCCAGGCGCACGTCCAGGCCATCGCCCAACGAAGAGACATAGCTTCCCGCCACCAGCTCGGCCGGCGCGAACAGGCGCACCAGGTGACGGTAGTTCTCTGCGTACAGCCCCATGAGCCAGCTCAGCCGGCTCAGGCGGGGAATGCGCTCGGTACGGGGCAATGCTCGGGCCATGGGTTGATCCTACACGTTGGCCCTTCAACGTGGGGACTGATCGGCCCCGGCCAAAGGGGCCCTGTATCGACCAACGGTCGATACCCACCGCGCAGGTGGGCCACGACTGTGGCTCGTAGCGCCCCGTCAACCGCGCAGATGGGCCACGACCGTTGGTCGTGGCGCCCCCGTCAATACAGTTCGCGCTGCAGCCCCAGCGTGCCGAGCACCTTGCTGGAGATCTCCTCGATCGAGGTATGGGTGGTGCTGAGGGTCGGGATGCGTTCCATCTGGAACATGACCTCCGCCGCCGCCACCTCGCGCTTGCAGGTGTCCAGGTTGGCGTAGCGCGAATTGGGCCGGCGCTCCTGGCGGATCTGCTGCAGGCGGTCCGGGTCGATGGTCAGGCCGAACAGCTTGCGCCGGTAGTTGCGCAGGCGGGGCGGCAGGCGGTCGCTCTCCAGATCCTCGTCGGTCAACGGGTAGTTGGCCGCGCGCACCCCGTAATGCAGGGCCAGGTAGATGCAGGTAGGCGTCTTGCCCGCCCGCGACACCGCCACCAGGATCACGTCGGCGTCGTCGTAATTGACCGCGATGCCATCGTCATGGGTCAGCGCGAAGTTCATCGCGTTGATGCGCCGGTGGTAGGTGTCGAAGTCGACCATGCCGTGGGCCTGGCCGACCCGGTTCAGGCGCGAGCTGGACAGTTCGCGCTCCAGCGGCTCGATGAACGGGGCGAACACATCCAGCATCAGCGCCCCGCTTTCGGCCAGGATCAGGCTCAGGCTCTGGTCCACGCAGGAGTTCACCACGATCGGTCGGACCTGGTAGCGCTCCCCCGCCGCCTGGATCCGGGCACAGGCTTCGCGGGCTTTTTCGGGGTCATCGACAAATGACATCCGGTCGGTAATGAAGCTGAACCCGGAGAACTGGGTCAGCAGGCTATGCCCAATGGTTTCAGCGGTGATACCGGTTCCATCGGAAACGTAGAACACCGGACGGATGGTCGACATGCGCGCATTTACCCCCTACGAAGCCTAAAAGGGCCGCCAACACAAGCTTGTGCCGACGGTGGTCTGCCCGGCATCATATCGGCTTCTTCCTACGGACGCGGCCATCAAAGCCCGCCTCGGGCGATGGCCAAACGGAGCATCGCGCTTGAACGAGAACATCCTGTGGTTGCACGAACTGCGTCTGGCCGACCTGGCCCGCGTAGGCGGCAAGAATTCCTCGCTGGGCGAGATGATCGGCAACCTTGCCGGTCTGGGCGTCTCCGTTCCGGGGGGCTACGCGACCACGTCTGAAGCCTTCAAGGACTTCATCGCGCACAACGACCTGTCCAAGCGCATCTTCGACAAGCTGGCCACGCTGGACGTCGAGGACGTCAACGCGCTGACCGCAGCCGGCAAGGAAATCCGCGGCTGGGTGATCGATGCACCGCTGCAGCCGCAGCTGGACCAGGACATCCGCACTGCCTACGCCAAGCTGAGCGCCGACAACGGCGGCGGCGACGTGGCCGTGGCCGTGCGCTCCTCGGCCACCGCCGAAGATCTGCCCGATGCCTCCTTCGCCGGCCAGCAGGAAACCTTCCTCAACGTCACCGGTGCCGACGATGTCGTGCACAAGGTCAAGGAAGTGTTCGCCTCGCTGTACAACGACCGTGCCATCGCTTACCGCGTGCACCACGGCTTCAAGCACGAGGACGTGTTCCTGTCCGCAGGCGTGCAGCTGATGGTGCGTTCGGGCGTGGGCGCGTCCGGCGTACTGTTCACCCTGGACACCGAATCCGGCTTCCGCGACGTGGTGTTCGTCACCTCCTCGTTCGGCCTGGGCGAAATGGTCGTGCAGGGCGCGGTCAACCCCGACGAGTTCTACGTCTACAAGCCCACCCTGCAGGCCGGCAAGCCGGCGATCCTGCGCCGCTCGCTCGGCAGCAAGGCGATCCGCATGGTGTACTCGGATGTCCCCGGCGAGCGCGTCAGGATCGAGGACACCCCGGCCGAACTGCGCACCACCTTCTCGATCAACGATGAAGACGTGGCCGAACTGTCGCGCCAGGCGCTGACCATCGAAAAGCACTACGGCCGCCCGATGGACATCGAGTGGGCCAAGGACGGTGTCAGCGGCAAGCTGTTCATCGTGCAGGCGCGCCCGGAGACCGTGAAGTCGCGCAGCCATGCCACCCAGATCGAGCGTTTCGCGCTGACCGAGAAGGGCGGCAACGTTCTCGCCGAAGGCCGCGCCGTGGGCGCCAAGATCGGTGCCGGCGTGGCGCGCGTGGTGAAGACGCTGGAAGACATGAACCGCGTACAGCCGGGCGACGTGCTGATCGCCGACATGACCGATCCCGATTGGGAGCCGGTGATGAAGCGTGCCTCGGCGATCGTGACCAACCGCGGCGGCCGTACCTGCCACGCGGCGATCATCGCGCGCGAGCTGGGCGTGCCGGCCGTGGTCGGTTCGGGCAATGCCACCAAGGTCATCGAGGATGGCCAGCTGGTCACCGTCAGCTGCGCTGAAGGCGATACCGGCTTCATCTACGAAGGCAAGCTCGGCTTCGAGCGCACCACCACTGATCTGGGCAACATGCCGCCGGCACCGTTGAAGATCATGATGAACGTGGCCAACCCGGAACGTGCCTTCGACTTCGGCCAGCTGCCGAACGCGGGCATCGGCCTGGCGCGCCTGGAAATGATCATCGCCAGCCACATCGGCATCCACCCCAACGCGCTGCTGGAATACGACCGCCAGGATGCGGCGACGAAGAAGAAGATCGACGAGAAGATCGCCGGTTATTCCGACCCGGTCGGCTTCTACGTGGACCGTCTGGCCGAAGGCATCGCCACCCTGACTGCTTCGGTCGCGCCAAACCCGGTGATCGTGCGACTGTCGGACTTCAAGTCCAACGAGTACGCCAACCTGATCGGCGGCAGCAACTACGAGCCGCACGAAGAGAACCCGATGATCGGCTTCCGCGGCGCCAGCCGTTACGTCGATCCGAGCTTCTCGGCCGCCTTCGCACTGGAGTGCAAGGCCGTGCTGCGCGTGCGCAACGAGATGGGCCTGGACAACCTGTGGGTCATGATCCCGTTCGTGCGCACCCTGGAAGAAGGCCGCAAGGTCGTCCAGGTGCTCGAACAGAATGGCCTCAAGCAGGGCGAGAACGGCCTGAAGATCATCATGATGTGCGAAGTGCCGTCCAACGCACTGCTCGCCGATGAGTTCCTGGAGATCTTCGACGGCTTCTCGATCGGTTCCAACGACCTGACCCAGCTGACCCTCGGCCTGGACCGCGATTCGTCGATCGTGGCGCACCTGTTCGATGAGCGGAACCCGGCGGTGAAGAAGCTGCTGTCGATGGCGATCAAGTCGGCACGGGCCAAGGGCAAGTACGTCGGCATCTGCGGCCAGGGCCCGTCCGATCATCCGGATCTGGCCGAATGGCTGATGCAGGAAGGCATCGAGTCGGTGTCCTTGAATCCGGATACTGTGGTCGATACCTGGTTGCGCTTGGCCAAGTTGAAGGCCAAAGGTTGACCTGTTGACGTGTGATGGCTGACGTCGCTTTCATCGACGCCTGCCCATACTGAAGCTGCACGCAAGCCCCGCCTCTGCGGGGCTTGCTGTTTCTGGCGTCCGCGTACGCCATGTTTCCGTCGCACCTGTTCCCGTTGCAAAGGAGTCCGCATGATCGCCGCTGCCCCACCCTCCCCCGCCACGACCTCCTGGTTCCGCTCACTCGACTGGGAACGCCTGCTGGAGACCTACGGCGTGCCGTTGCTGGCCGCGATCGTGGTGCTGCTGGTCGGCATGTGGCTGGCACGACGGCTGTCCAATGCCATGCCGCGCGCCACCTCGCGCATGGGCGTGGACCCGATGCTGGGCAGCTTCCTGCGCAACGTGGTCTACGCGGCCTCGCTGGTGATCGTGGTGATCCTGGCCATCGGCACGCTGGGCGTGCAGATCACTCCGCTGCTGGCCGTGCTCGGTACCGCCGGCCTCGCCGTTGGCCTGGCGCTGAAGGATTCGCTGTCGAACATTGCTTCGGGCGTGATGCTGGTGACCCTGCGTCCGTTCCGCGTGGGTGATGTGGTGACCATCGCCGGGCAGACCGGCACGGTTCGCGAGGTACGCATTTTCCAGACCGTGATCACCGGCGCGGACAACCAGCACACCACCATTCCGAACACGCTGATCACCGCCGCACCGATCATCAACCTCACCGCAGAGCCCACCCGCCGCGTCGAGCTGGTGGTGGGCATCGGTTACGAAGACAACATCCAGTTGGCGCGTGATACCGCACTGGCGCTGATGAAGGCCGACCCGCGCGTGCTGCAGACGCCGGCGCCGGACGTGGTGGTGTACGAGCTGGGTGCGCACGCGATCAACCTGGGCATCCGCTGCTACGTGAAGTCGGCCGATCACTTCGGCACCAAGGTCACCCTGCTCGAACAGATCAAGCTGGGCTACGACAAGGCCGGCATCAACATCCCGTATCCGCAGCAGGACATGCACCTGTACCTGCATGGCAAGGATGGCGGCGTGGTCGAGGCCGACGCACTGGTGCGCGACAAGCCCTGATCGGCAGTGCCGGCCAGTGGCCGGCACCCATCCGCCGTCATCGGTAGCGCCGGGCCATGCCCGGCGGGGGCTGCTTCAGGCCTCGACTGCCTCTTCCAGCACCGGATAGTCGGTGAATCCCGCCGCGCCACCACCGAAGTACGTCGCGCGATCGGGCGAATTCAACACCGCGCCGCTGCGCAGGCGCTCGGGCAGATCGGGATTGGCGATGAACGGCCGACCGAAGCCGATCAGGTCGGCCCAGCCCTCCGCAAGCGCCTGAGCGGCACGCTCGGCGGTGTACTTGCCGGCGTAGATCAACGTGCCCGGATAGATCATCCGCAGCGCCTGCTTGAACGCGACGGGCATCAACGGGGCATCCTCCCAGTCGGCCTCGGCGATGTGCAGGTAACCCACACCCAGCTCGCCCAGCAGGTGTGCGGCAGCCAGATAGGTCGCCTGCGGCGTGTCATCCACCGCCCCCTGCAGCGTGGTCAGCGGCGCCAGACGCACGCCGACACGCTCGCCGCCAGCAACATCGACCACCGCCTGCACCACCTCGCGCAGGAAGCGCAGGCGATTGCGCAGCGCGCCGCCATAGCCGTCGGTACGCTGGTTGGCCTGCGAGTCGATGAACTGGTTGATCAGGTAGCCGTTCGCGCCGTGCAGCTCGACGCCATCGAATCCGGCAGCCAGTGCATTGCGGGTGGCCTGCGCATAGTCGGCCACGATGCCCGGAATCTCGTCCTCGCCCAGCGCGCGCGGCATCGAGTGCTGGATCATTTCGCCCACGCCGGATTCCGGACCGGCGCCGGTCGGGTCGACGAAGACCTTCACCCCTTCGGCCAGCAGTGCCGAGGAAGAGACCGGCGCCGCGCCGTCCGGTTGCAGGGCCACATGGGAGACACGGCCGACATGCCAGAGCTGGGCGTAGATGCGCCCACCCGCCGCGTGCACGGCATCGGTAACCCTGCGCCAGCCCTGCACCTGTTCGTCGCTGTGGATGCCCGGGGTCCAGGCATAGCCCTGGCCCTGCAGGCTGATCTGGGTGCCTTCGCTGACGATCAGCCCGGCACCAGCGCGCTGGGCGTAGTACTCGGCCATCTGCGCGGTGGCGACATTGCCGGCCGCCGCACGCGAGCGGGTCATCGGTGGCATCACGATACGGTTGGGCAGCGTCAGCGCGCCCAGGCGGTGGGGGGTGAACAACATGGCGGCACTCTCTTGCGGGGGATTGCCGGCAAGGATGGGGATGGCGCTGCGCGCGCAACAGGCACGTCCGCGCAAAACAGTTGTGCCTGGCAGGCAAGGGTCAGAGCCCTTCCCTGCGGCGGTCGGGTCGGATCCCTTTCCGCAGGAAAGGGCTCCGACCCCATCGTTACAACGTCGCCTCGATCAACACCCCGCCGTGTGCGATGCGGTCGTAGCAAGTGCGCACTACCTCTTCACCGTACTTCAGCTCCAGCCGGCGCACGATGAAATGGCCGCGGGCCATGTCCTGGTAGTAGTCGGTGAACATGGTGTTGAGCGTCGCGCCGGCCGCCGCACCGACGATTGGTACCGCCTGCGCGGCAAACTTCTCGGTGACCACCACGCCGAAACGGGCGGCGACCTTTTCCACCAGCTTGGCCAGCAGCTTGCCGGCTTCCTTGGGCGCCACGCCCAGGGTCAGGTCACGTCCGGTCACCACGCGCCCGGCCAGTTCGGCCGAGAGGTGGCGCATGACATCGGTGGTGAAACCACGGGCGAGGTAGTAGCCGGTCTCGCTGGCATCGTCGCGCGGCGAATTGCCACCCAGTGCGAACACCTCCAGGCAGGCCTGGCGGGTGCTGAACTGCGATAGATCGAAGCCTTCGCTGCGGGCGACGTCGGCTACCGCGCGCATCATGATCGTGGTCGACACCGGCAGCTCGATGAACAGCGCAGCGAAACCGAACGCCCCACCCACCGCGCCGGACGTCGCCGCCGCCAGCTTGTGCCAACGCGTCGAGGCGCCCTTGCCAGGAGTGTTGTCCATGCTCCACAGCGCGGCCTGCACCGATTTGGACAACGCCGCCTGCACCGCACCGTGGATGCGGTTGGACACCGAGGTGGGAAGCGCCTTCACCGCGAACTCCAGCGGCGTTCCGACCAGGTTGGCCATGCGCGCGGTGATCGTGGGGGCTTCCAGCAGTGCTACCGCCCGCTGCAGGTCAGACCAGTCACCAGCGTCGTGGGCGATATCGCGGGGCAGCAGGATGGGCTCGTTCATGGGCCGATCTTAGCGCCGTGGAGTTGAACGGAGCGTAGTGCCGGCCGCTGGCCGGCAACACCTGATCCTCACCAACGCCGCGGGATTGCCGGCCAGCGGCCGGCACTACCCATCAAGGGGTCGGCAGGCCCGACAGCGCGCCCATGAACTGGCGGTAGTGGCGCAGCTCGTTGATCGAATCGTGCACATCGCTCAGTGCGGTGTGGTTGCTGTTCTTGCCCACGCCCGCAGCCACGCTTGGCGCCCAGCGCTTGGCCAGTTCCTTCACCGTGGACACGTCGAGGTTGCGGTAGTGGAAGTACTTTTCCAGCCGCGGCATCTGCCGGTGCAGGAAGCGGCGGTCCTGGCAGATGGAGTTACCCGACATCGGTGACACGCCGGCCGGAATCCACTGCGCCAGGAAGGCCACGGTCTGCGCTTCGGCCTGGCCAAGCGTGGTGGTGCTGTCGATGACGCGCTGCCACAGGCCCGAACGACGATGCTGGTTGCGGTTCCACTCGTCCATCGCTTCCAGCGTTTCCAGCGGATGATGGATGGCGAACTCCGGGCCCTCGGCCAGCACGTTGAGCTGGGCATCGGTGACCACGGTGGCGATCTCGATGATCGAATCGTTGTCGGTATCCAACCCGGTCATTTCCAGGTCGATCCAGATCAGCCGCTCGTTGGCCGCGCCGTTCTCTGCCATCGTGTCGCCTCGTTGCTGGGCAGGCACGAGGCCGGCCGGTAATGGAAAGTGGCGGCCATCATACCCTTTCGCCACTCAGCCCTCGCCAGCGTGGTCCTCCAGCAGCAGCGGCGGCTTGCCACGCTTGGCCCTGAAGTAGTTGGTCAGCCGGTTGCCCGCTTCCTTGGCCAGCACGCCGGCATGGACCTCCACCCGGTGATTGTGGCGGGCATCAGCGACCAGATCGAACACGCTGCCGCAGGCGCCGGTCTTGGGGTCGCTGGCACCGTAGACCAGGCGCGCCACGCGTGCGTGCACGATAGCCATCGCACACATCGCGCACGGCTCCAGGGTGACATACAGGGTGCTGCCGATCAGGCGGTGATTGGCCAGCATCCGCCCGCCCTCGCGCATGGCCACGATCTCGGCATGCGCGCTGGGATCGTGCGAGGCAATGTTGAGGTTCCAGCCCTCGCCCAGCAGCTGACCGTCGGCACCCACCAGCACCGCACCGACCGGGATCTCGTCAAACTCGCGTTGCGCACGTTCGGCCAATGCCAATGCGTGGCGCATCCAGCTCTCGTCGACGTCGTGCACCGGCACGCCCAAGGCATCAGTCATGGCGTTTCTCGGATTCAAGGAATGAGCGCGCGCGTAGTGTAACGCAGGCCTTTTGGCGCTTCCGCTGCGCGGATGCGAAGCGCCGCACCGGCAAACGCTGCATCGCCGCTTGATCTGCTGTGAAGACTCCTTCACGCTACGACCGCGTTTTCGTCATCTGACGACTGTGCACTGCTGCTTGCTGGCAGCGATTTCACCTTTCGATCTCTACAGGGGGTAGTTTTGAACGCAGTTGCAGAAACCACCGTGCAGGCCAGCCCTGCCGGAAAAGCCGCATGGATCACGCTGGCGATCGCTTGGCTGTGCTTCCTCGTCCCGTTCCCCGGCCTGGGCCTGTTCCTGGGCTGGCCGCTGAACCT
Source organism: Stenotrophomonas sp. 2694 (assembly GCF_040548715.1). NCBI lineage: Bacteria > Pseudomonadati > Pseudomonadota > Gammaproteobacteria > Lysobacterales > Lysobacteraceae > Stenotrophomonas > Stenotrophomonas sp. 2694. The sequence continues at coordinate 212,153 of NZ_JBEPSG010000007.1, read as the reverse complement.
GGTGGCCTTCATCCTCGCCATCGTCGCGATGGCCAAGGGCGGCGCCATGAAGGGCCTGTTCCAGCTGCTGGGCTCGATCATCGTTTCGCCGATCGTGTACTTCGTCGGCCTGGCGATCTTTGCCGGCACCGTGAGCGGCATCAGCGCGCAGAGCAAGGGCCAGTACGATGCGGCCGTTGCTGAAGCCAGCGTCTCGTCCGCCGCCGCGGAGGCAGACGCTGCCGCCAAGGCTGCAGAACCGGCAACCACCGCCGTCACCAACGATGCCGCTGCGGCCTCCGCCTCCGCCTCGGCTGTGGAAGTGACCGCCACCACGATGTTCAGCGACTACCAGGACAACGAGATCGCTGCCGATGGCAAGTACAAGGGCAAGGCGCTGCTCGTTTCCGGCACGGTCGACTCGATCAGCTCGGACTTCATGGACAAGCCGGTCGTGCAGCTGAGCGCCAAGCCGTTCGGCTTCGTACAGGCCAGCGACCTGTCCAAGGACGTGGCTGCCAGCCTGAAGAAGGGCCAGAAGGTCACGCTGGCCTGCACCGGCAATGGCGAAGTCATCGGCTTCCCGGCACTGTCCGGCTGCACCGTGCAGTAAGGCGCAGCGAACGGTGACATCCAAGGCCCCGCTTCGGCGGGGCTTTCTGTTTGCGGGTGTCGCACCGGTACAATCCGGGTACTGCAAAGCACCTTGGCCGATCCCATGACCACCCTGCGCCCCTCCCGCGCCACCGATGGCGACGCTCTCGTCGATCTCTGGCGCCGGGCCGTCGACGCCACCCATGATTTCCTCAGTACCGAAGACCGTCAGGCTATCGATGCTGAAGTTGCCGGCTTCCTGCCACAGGCCCCGATGGTCGTGGCCGTCGGCGACCAGGACCAGCCGCAGGGTTTCATGCTGATCGACGGCTCGCACATGGAAGCGTTGTTCATCGATCCCGACGTGCGCGGAACCGGTATCGGCCGCCAGCTGCTGCAGCATGCGCTGGCACTGCAGCCGCAACTGACCACCGACGTCAATGCGCAGAATGCGCAGGCCGTGGGCTTCTATCGGCGCATGGGTTTCATCGAAACCGGACGCTCGCCGGTGGATTCGCAGGGTCGTCCGTATCCCCTCATCCACCTGCGCCATCCAGGCTGATCGGCGGTTGGAACGCCGGCCGTTCCCCGGTCAGGCAACCACGTCGAACGCCGGCGAGTAACGCACCTCCCCCTGTGCCATCGGTGGCTGCAGGCACAGGGCCTGGAAATACGCCGCCGGCACGCCGGGTAGTACCAGATCCGGCACGGCACGGAAGCCGAAGCGCCCGTAGTAGGCCGGCTCGCCCAACAGCACGCAGCCCCGCGCGCCCCTCTTGCGCAGAGCCTCGATCGCGGCCCGCATCAATGCCGTGCCCACGCCGCGCCCCTGCTGCTGCGGCAGCACCGAAATCGGCCCGAGCCCGAACCAGCCCTGGCTGTCGTCCTGCACGCTGACCGGGGACAGCGCGACATGACCCACCAGTTGGCCCGCATCCTCTGCCACCAGCGAGATGCTCAGCTCGCCACGCTCACGCAATGCGTCGACGATGTGGTGTTCGGTGTGGCTGCTGTGCGGCGCGTTACGGAAGGCCGCCTCGGTCAGGAAGTGGATTCCAGCAGCGTCTGCGGGCAGTTCAGGGCGGATGGAGAGCATCGTCGGCACGTCGTCGGAACGGAGTAAGCACCTTGATCATGCCGCATCGAGGAAGCAACGGCCCGCGCCTGATGCCCGTACCCCACGTGTGAAATCCGGATACGAATCACAGTTCGCTGCATCCAATCCAGTTTGATAGCGTCAAAATTTCGACTATTTCACTTTTCCGCCGCGAGAATCGCGCAATCTAGCCTTCCCGGGTCCGGGATCGTGGTCACCAAGGAAAGGAGACATGCCGTGATTGCCCGTCTTTCCTCGCCAGCGCGGCGCGCACTTTCATCGCCCGCAGCGTGCCCCGTCGCGAACGCGCTCACTCCTCCGTCCGGAGGCTGACGGTGCGCCGCACATCCCTCCCGTGTCTTGCCTTGCTTCTACTGATTGCCTGCAGCCCGGAGACCGCCATGAACCAGGAACTTGCTTCCGCCGAGTCCGACGTCGCCCAGGGAGGACGTGGCCTGGCCAAGCTCAACCCCTCACCGCGCAAAGCCTATGAACTGGTACTGCGCCTGCACAACCCGCCGGGCAGCTTTGCCGTGGTCGAAGGCGTTGCCCAGTACGATGTGAGCAACGAAGCGCAGTGCGGCTACATCGAGCCCGCCACCGGCGCTCCCGCCCGCATCACCAGCCAGGAGCCGGTGACGCTGCGCAGGGTCACCGATAACGAGTACCGCGGCACCGTCTACCTGGACCGCATGCTCGACGAGGACTACTACGGCCGCGGCGTCTGCCATTGGGCCTTCAGTGGCGCCGGCGCGATGCTGAAGGCGACCGGCGCCGATGGCGAGACGCGCTTCCTGTCCTTCATCGAGGCCGATCCGTTCGTCAAAGGCCAGAGTGAGACGCGCCATTATCCGCAGGGCGACTACCCACGCGTGGCGGACCTGCCCGACTACGGCGCTACCGGCCAGAAGGACGCCAGCCGGTTCCGTCCGGAACTGCAGGACACGCTGTTCTCTGCCACCTTGACGGCCGATGAGGTGCAGCCGTGACCCTCGGCAGCCAGGACTACGCCGCGCTGTCCAACGATGCCTATCGCGACCTGAAAGTCGGTCGCCGCGCACCCGGACAGGAAGAACATGTTTCCCTCAACGGGCATGACTACAAGGTGCTCGAGCACGTCAGCAACCGCTTCAATGGCTATCAAGGCACGATCTACCAGCGCGTGGACACGCAGGAGATCGTGGTCTCCCATCGCGGCACCGAGCAGATCGCCCGCGATGGTCTCCTCGCCGATGGCGGCATGGTGGTCGCCCGCTACAACGTGCAGGCCGCCGATGCGCTGGCACTGACCCAGCGCGCCCTCGCCTACGCTGCCAAGGAAGGACGCGACCTCGGCCAGGCACCTGAGGTCACCGTCACCGGGCATTCGCTGGGCGGCGCGCTGGCCCAGATCAGCGCACATCACTACAACCTGAAGGGCGAGACCTTCAACGCCTATGGCGCGGCCAGTCTTGGCTACCGCATTCCCGAAGGCGGCACCAGCGTTGTCAACCACGTCATGGCGGCCGACCCGGTCAGCGCCGCTTCGCCGCACTTCGGCCAGGTGCGCGTGTACGCCACGCCCCGGGAGATCGACACGCTGGGCGACTGGGGCTTCAGCAACAGCCGCCTGCGCATCCTGATTCCCGACAGTGCACTTGGCGCGGCCGCCAACTCCCTCGGTTCGCACAAGCTGGTCAATTTCCTCGGCGAAGACTCGGTGCTGGGCAGGCCGGAGACGCAGGCCTTGGCACGCGACAACGTCAAGATGATCGACGAGTACCGGGACAAGATGGAGCTGCTGCGCAGCGGCGTCACCACCGGTACGCGCGGCCTGCCGGGCGGCGTCAAGGATCTCTTCGACCATCTGCGTGGTCCCCTGGAACCGGGCGAACCCGCGCGCCGTGAAGCCGAACGGCAGGGGCGCCCGATCGGCATGCTGCGCATCGACGACGCCGGCCACGTCGGCAACCCCTTGTTCAATGATGCCCTGCGCGGCGTGCACGCACAGGACGCCCGCGTCGGCCGTACACCCGATGGCATGAGCGCGCAGCTGGCAGGCTCGCTGGCTGCGGAAATGCATGCCGCCGGCGGACAGCGGATCGACGAGGTACTGATGAGTGCCGACGCGTCACGCAGCTTCGCCCTGCAGGGTGAGGGCGGCGACCCCGGCCATCTGCGCGTGTCCGTCGACACCACCCGCGCGATGAACACGCCGCTGGAGCAGAGCAGCCAGCGCATCGAGCAGCAGGCTGCTGGCCTAGCCCTTGCACGCGAGCAGCAGCTGGAACAGACCCAAGCGACCCACCGCAGCCTGCACGCCTGAGACGCTTGCTGGAATGAAAACGGGAGCCGGCACTGCCGGCTCCCGTCATTTCCGCGGTCGATCAGGGGCTGGAGACCGCCGAGTGCGCCGCCGGCCCTGCCAGCACGTACGCATCCGGGCCCGAGTCCGGGAAACCGCCACAGGCCTTGTCGCCCGGCGCCACCGGATCACACGGCCACTGCGCGCGCGTCACGGTATCGCGCAGCTCGAAGCGGGTGCCATTCCACACCACGAAGGCCAGATGTTCGCGGTTCCAGTCACTGAAGCTGTGCGGACCGGTCTTCTGCGGTGATTCCGGGTACTGCACGAACCAGCGCATGGCCGGCCCGTACTGCAACTTGCTGTGGTCGAGGCTGATCCTGCCTTCGCGGGTGCGGTGACGGGCACGATCGGCCTCGGCGATCGACGGTGCCGCCGGCATTGCCATTGCAGTGATGTCCCGCGGGACGCCATCGCTGCCCACCTGGAACACGCGCTGGCGGACGTAGGCCTGCCCGCAACTGCCGGCTGCGAGTCGGACGGGCTCTGCGGTGTTCTCGTTTGGAAGTGCGCCATCGGCACAGTCGAACGGCGCCGAGACCAGGTAGGTGGTCGTCGACGCATCCGCGCCTTCAAACGAACGCACCCAGATGTCTCCCAGGCGGGCGATGAAGTCCGGGCGCTGGCCCACGCCGGCCACGGCCTTGAACCACGCCTTCTGGCGCACTTCACGCTCGCGCCAGCTGCGCGGCAGGTGGATGTCCTGCTCAGGCAAGGCCACCAGCAGCGCCGCCAGGTGCGGCGGCAACGCGCCCTGGCAGGCGCCGATCATCAGATCGCCCTGCGGTGCCAGGCGACCGGCCAGATCGACCGGGCAGCGCGCACCGAGCTGGCGCTCCGCGGCCTGGTCTGGTGCCAACGGGATGATCGGCGGTGCGACGGGGGCCGGCGTGGGTGACGGGACCGGCGCAGAGGCTGGCGCGGCGTCGGGCGCCTGTGCGACGGCGGCAGCCGTGGCCGGCACCTGCGCGGGAGCCGGTGGAGGAGCTGCGACAGGAGCCGTTGCGACAGGCGCAGCATTGGTGGAGGCAACGTCGGTCGGCGGTGCCATCGGTGCTGCCGCAGGTGCCGGTGCACTCGCGGGTTCGGCAGAGATGGCTTCCGGAGCGACGCCCGTCGCCGGTTGCGGTGCGGGTTCGGGCGCCGGGGACATGGACGGCACAGGTGCAGCTACCAGGGCAGGCACCGGCTCAGCCGCGGCGACGGGAGCCGGTGCAGCTACGGCATCGGTTGCGGTGTCAGCGGGCGTCTGCGCGTCCGCCGCGGCCACTACCGGTGCTGGCACCGCCTCCTCGACGGCCGGAGCCGCCGGGGCGTCCGGTGCCTGCTGTGCGTGGGCCATGGCGGCAGCCAGTCCCAGCGGCAGCAGCCACAGTGCCGGAGCGCGGCCACGCTGGGCCGCTTGGGAACGCAGGAAAGTGTTTCGCATGTTGTGTCCTTACAAAGAGATCCATGTAGGCACCCGAGGGTGCTCGGTGTCGTGCGATGGGCCCGCCGGTCTCCGACCTGCCGGGCGGTGCCCAGATTACAGCGATCGCGGGCGGTTCTGCTCCTGCTCGCGGGTGACCGAAGCGGTCTGTTCCTGGCGGGAAGAGGCTTCGGCCGCCAACTGCTGGCTGCTCTGCTCGAGCGGCAGCTGGGCAGCGGCCTCACGCTGCACCATCGAGCGCTGCATCGCCGGGTCCCCCATGACGCCCTGCACCGCAAACAGCGCCCTGCCGTCGGTACCGGCCACCACGTGATCGATACGGCTCATCCCTGCCTTCTGTGCGCTCAACGCCAAGGCCCCGGCCGCATTGTCCAGTTCCTGCTGGCTGCGCAGGCCACTCTGCGGCCCCATCTGCTGCAGATGACCCCGTGCGTCGGTGAACAACCGGTTGCCGGCATGGGCCGGATCGGACATATCGCGCGCGCGCTCAGGCAACTGTGCAGGTTCGCCCACTTCGCCGCGAGCAAGCCGGTCCATCACGTCCGGGGTCAGCTTCTGCTGCCACGCCTCGAAACGCTTGAGCCGGTCCTCCACCCCGTTGACGGCACCGTTGATGGCGTACGTAGCCTCGCGCACGTCCTCGCGCGCGTGTTCCGGCACACGGTTCTGCCACTGCCACACCGCGATGCGACCTGCATGTTCCGGCTGCGACGCCAGCTCGGGCTGGTTGACCAGGTCCAGGTCCAGCGCAGTGCCGGCGCGCTGGTAGCTTTCCTTGCCGGTCAGCGGCAGATAACCGCGCCCGTGGTACTTCAGCGCATCACCAGGCGCATCGTTGCCCATCCGGCCCCCATACATCAGCTCGGCCAGGTCATCCGGACGCCCTCGCAGGGCCTCCTGGCGTGCGGACTCCAGCGCCTCGGTGCCATTGCGCCACGCCGCTTCCACCGGGATCTGCGAGATGCCCCGGGTGTAGTTGAAGCTCTCGTTGAGCCGGCTCAAGCCGCGCGACTCGTGCCCTGCCTGGGCCATGAAATTGGCCAGTTCAAGGGGGGAGTCGATGCCGGCTTTCGTCGCCTCCCGCAGCAGTTGCGACTCTCTATCGGTCGACACAGTGCAACTCCTGGATGTTCATCAGCGCGGATTCCCTTCCGCCGGTTGGAGCTTGGATCATGGAAGCGACACCTCGGCGACACTGGACGGGTCGAAGTCCTCGAACCGCACCTTGCCCAGTTCCGCCACCGAGAAATCCCGGATGTTGGTCGCCTCGGTCTCGATATCCACGACCTTGCGTCTCACCCCATCCACCCAGCACGCCTTGTCCGCCGATGCGTAACGGAACCGGTACGTGCTGCTCCAGCGCTCGCGGCTGCCGCCGTTGGTGATCACGCTGAAGGTGTCTTCCTCAACCATTGCATACGCAAAAGGATCGCCAGCCAGGCCACCGCGGGTGGAACACGGCACCAGCTTGTCGTTGCGCGCGGCCAGCTGCCAGCGCCCGCGCCCGTCACCGCGCAGCAACAGCAGCACCCGGTTTGGTCCGTGCTGGCCAGGCACCAGCCCTTCCGGCGTCGGCTGGTCGATGACCAGCAGCTGGTACTCGATGCCATCGCCGTTGAGCTCGCCCCTGACGGCTTCCAGCAGGTTCGCACCGGACGGAACGAATGCCAGGGCATCGTCCATGTGTGCGCCAAACCTGTCGTCCATCCCCTCCCACTCCTTCAATGTCGTCTTGCCGATGCCCGCGTTGATAACGGGCACGGTGGCGTTGCCCGGCCGCGCCGGTCACCCTGCAGATGCGGATGATAGCTCCGGGAGCACCGTGGCAGCGATGGTGGCAAGCGTCACCCGTCGGACGGGCAGACAGGGTCCTCATGGACGGAAAAGCTCCTGCAATCGGTAGCGCCGAAGCGTCATTTTTCTGACGTCGGGAGAGCTTAGCGCGAAGAGGTCTATTGCGTCGAAGAGCGCAAGCTTGAAATGGAGCCACCAGTCACAAAATCCAGGTCCACATCCACGAAGCAAGAGGGACGCGGGCGGCACAGCGCCCCCAAATCGCCCGTAGCCTCACATGCAGTTGTTGAATACCAGAGGACAGGCTTTCGCATCGGCATCGATACATTCTCCCACTGCCTTTTCCTCCGCTTCGGGCAGCGTCCCGGCCACGGCAGAATAGGTCTGCACAACGTCACTGCCCCTGCTGCGGGCACGGACCACTGCGGCGCACTGGCCAAGCGTGAACGCAGCCACCACTTTGCAGTCACCTGCCCCGCACTGGCTGACCGCGGTGTCACGTGCATCACGCTCGTTCAACCCCATATGGATCGCGTAGGCCTTGGGCGCACTGCCTGCAGCGATCGCGCTCCAAGACTGGGCCATGTTGGCCACCATGCGGCCATCCTTTGCGGTTCCCGTGGACGCACCTCGCTTGTCGAGCGGCTTTGCGATGAACTCTGTGGCCCCCGGAAAAGGCTGGAACTTTGGATCCGAAACTTTACCTAGAACGTTCAGTGAAACGCGTTGGATAAAGCGCTCGGCCGCCTTGTAGCCGTACTTCCAGCCAGTGCAGAAAGCCTGCTCTGGCGGACTCTTGCAATCGCTACCACCCGCCGCGACGCAAGCGCTGCCGGCGCCGGCCGCAGCCTCCTGCTTGCTGGCGCCATGGCCCAGGTACATTCCGCCGTGCCCGCTGTACGCCGGGGCCACGCACGTGTTGGCAAAGGTGACAATCGGATAGCAGACGCCCTTGCACTGCTTCATGGCGTTGGTCAGTGCATCGTCGCTTGTCTCGTCGTTCAGATGGACGTACCACGACCCATCTTCAGTGTTGACCGCCAGCGAACCCCACCAGTCTCGCTTGGCGTCCTTCCTCAGCTGCGCGTTGCGGGCTGCAGCGATGTTCCGCGCAATCTGGTCGGCGATATAGTCTTCTTCGGTGTACACATAGCTGCGGGCTTGCTGGCTCTGCTGCCACTGCACGTAATTGTTGACGTTCTGCGCGTGCTGCTGCATCTGCGCCTGACGACCATTCTGCGCCATCGCCGGCATCACGGCAGCCGCGAGCAGGACGGTGCACAACCAGCGCAAGCAACGGTCAGAAGCAGTATTCACTCTGCACCCCGCACTTCTTCGCACCCGACGCCTGGCAACGATCCATCGCCTTGCGGCTCAATTCGCCAGCTTTAACCGTGCGACCATCACCTGCTTCAACGAAGGTGGCTCGGACGTTGGGCCGGGAGTCTGCATCGCTGGCGATCACCATGCAGTAATGACGAATCGGGAAAGTAGTCAGATCTTCGCATCCGCCCCACTTCTTGCTGCAGTCGCGTCGTGCCATCAGCTTGGCCTCCACTTCCGAACCACCCACAGCGGTTACAACCTGCTGCTTGGCATCGCTAACCGCCATGCCGATATACATTTCCCTGCCTTCAGGAATCTGTGCGGTCATGGTTCCGGGAGGCGGCAACCCCTCCAGGCCAGACTTCTGCTGCGCGATCGCCCCGCCGCTTACCAGCAGCACGGCAACCAGCCCACATCCCATGTGCTTCATGCGCTTCTGCATGTCCATTCTCCACTCGTCGCCAGATCGGGCGCAGATCTTGCGCCGCCAGGACGAATACAATAACGCTCGAAACAGAACTATAGTATCGGAACTTTCCTACAGTGAAGCAGAGGGGGAGAAGCCAAGCGCAAAAAGGGCTAAGCCCTGCTGGCTGCCCAGAAACCCATCAGCTCGCTTATGCGGATGTGCATATACGCCCCCCTCGGAGCCAACAACATTATTGAGGATCGTTGCCTCGTCCGGAATCGCATCCAACGCGCTGAACCAGACTAACAGCCCCATTAACGCGATCTTTTCCAACCTTCTTTTCATCCCAGGCGCTCAACGCACACCACTACTGCCGAAGAGGAATGCCCGGCATTGCGCCCGTCTCGCAGAGCGATAGCCCTCGCGGCCCGAGCAAGGATAACGTGGCAGATGTGAGCCAGCAGTGCCTTCCAGGACGCTGCCCGTTCAATTCCGACAAGAATGATCTCGCGACGGGCTGCGAGCGAAACGGCTCTTTCTGGAACCTCAATACTTTTTAAACAAAGGCTCCGTGCAGTCGCTATAGACGGCTTCGCAGGCACCCGGTTTATCGTTCTCACAAATTCCTTGAGCCAGACTCTCGGCGCGCTACAAAGTCGGCCCACTGCACACTTTGCCATGGCATCGCGCTCAGCAGCCTTCTTCGAAAGCTGGCCGGTTGGAACACCCGCGTCTGACGTAACGGGGGTACAGCGACGCCGCCCCAGGTTCTTATCCATTCACCTAAAGGTCTCGGGCGCGGCGACGGGCTCTGCTGCGAAACTCCGCCCCCTGCACCTGGAATCGGGGCGCAGCCTTGCACACCCCGGCCCCCGATAGCATACATGCCCGGGGGATATCCACCGCTATTCTCCGTTTTTTCTACTGCCCGAGGCCTGACCGAATTCGCCCCTTTGCCCGCAGCCCGCTGCGTCAAGCATCCCTGTCAGAAACTCTCGAATCGGGGCTCACTACAGTCAGAATAGACAATCTCACACTGCAAGCCTCCCTCTTTAGTACAGGACTTCATTGCAGTGTCGGACGCGCTCTGTACGGTTGGACCACCTGCAAACGATGAACCGGTGTTGGATGCCTTGGGGGTCGCTATTGCGGCGCATTGATTCTCGTAGGCAAGCATGACCTTGCAGTCATCTGCGCCCCAAGTTGCGCACTGGGCAAGCGCCACCTTCTCGGCTTCTCATTTTGAGTCCTTCCCCTTCGAAACCCCGGTATCTCCATCTCGCCCTATGGCCATGGCCCCCCACGTCTTATGCCATCGCCCAGTTGGTCGCGGGAGAGGTGCGGGCAACTGTTGAGAGCTCGCTCCACTAGCGCCAGGGATTGGCGCGCAACCCTGCACCCCTTGCCCACCGATGGGGTACATGCCAGGCGGACAGCCACCTTCAGCGACAGCGTGGAATGGCCATACAGAAACAAGAACCATCAGGCCCCCCATGCAAAGGGCTTGTATACCTTTCGAGCTCATACTATTCCGCCTTCTCAATCCGAAGATGCTGCACCACGCTTACCAGTCTGGGGGAACCACCATGCCCGAAGTGTCTTGGCCGGCAATACGACTGGTGCCCTGGGTACCGTGCGAGACAGGGGTTCCCTGAGTTGCCGTCGGCATCGATGGCGTGAAACCACCACCACCACCCTGCGAGCCCGGCGGCTGACCCTGCGGACCAGGCGAAGCCGACCCAGCACTACCGCCTATCTGAGACTATGCCATGAAGTACCCAGCGTACCCTGGAAGAACATAGCGGCCATTGGGGGCAGTCAGAATCAGCGTCGTGGGGATCAACCCCATGCCGCCCTGCTGCAGCGCCCTGCTGCTCATGCCTTCGGTCAGGTGGGTGCTCAACAGCGCGCCCAAGGCGGCAGCACCACAGAACGAGGCGGCAACGCGAGCGACCATTTCCATCGCAATACCGGTCATTGCTGCCAGCACTGCCATCGAGAACATGGTACCGATTCCATAGAACAACCAGCGCTGGAACAACGATTTGGTCTGCTCGAACAGCAGGCACAGGATGAACAGCGGGCCAAAGCCGATGAACCACATCGCACGCCTCTTCGCGCTGTCCAGGGTGACGTCGCCCGCCACATCCAGCACGCTTACCGATGTCAGCGCCAGTTGCATGTAGCCAAGGTTGCGACGGATCAGCTCTTCCGCCGTGTCATCCTTGCCGGTCACCACATCAGGCCATCTCTTCTTGAGCGTCCTCGGCGAGGGCAACCTCCAGATTCTCGGTCGAATGGCCAGCTCAGCCAACGTCAAACGATGGCATTTCGACTAGAGATCCTCGTTACTTCCGAACGAGTGGGTATTCACTCGCAAGGGCCAGACCTACACCGCAACTAAAGATCGGCTAGTACTTTTTAAAGATCTGCTCCGTGCAGTTCTCATGGATCACAGTGCATGCCCCTGGCTGATCGTTCTGGCAGATTCCCTGCGCCATTTCCCCCGCACGCTCGAGCGTTGGGCCGGTACCAATTCCAGACCTGCCATTCCCTGTGCGGCCGCTGGGCACTACCCAAGACATACATTGATTAAAGTAGGTAACGCTTACCTTGCAGTCTCGTGCTCCGCTATCTGCGCACTTTGCCATGGCATCGCGCTCAGCAGCCTTCTTCGAAAGCTGGCCGGTTGAAACACCGGCGTCTGACGTAGTCGGGGATACAGCGACGCCGCCCCAGGTTCTTATCCATTCACCCAAAGGTCTCGGGGGCGGCGACGGGCTCTGCTGCGAAACTCCGCCCCCTGCACCTGGAATCGGGGCGCAGCCTTGCACACCCTGGCCCCCGATAGGATACGAGCCGGGGGGACAGCCGCCTTCCGCGTAGGCGACATGTGCCCCCAGAAAAGCGAATCCAAGAGTGCAAAGGCGTATGGACCGCAAACTAATCATAAGAAACCCTCTTCAAATCTCGAGCGGCACGATCAATCAAGAGCCATTGGGTACAGCATTACCTCTTTGGCCAGGAGAGGCGGGCGTAACATCGTTGATCTTTGGCATGGCAACCTGCCCGGCAGCACTATCGGCCCTGTTCACCGAATGCTGCGGAGGCATGTGCGCACCACCGCCACCACCACCACCCTGCGAACCCGGCGGCTGACCCTGCGGGCCAGGCGAAGCCGACCCAGCACTACCGCCTATCTGCGAATATGCCATGAAGGTGCTGAAGACACCCCGGAAGAACATCGCGGCCATCGTGGCGCGGTAGAACCTGCGTAGTCAGAATGAAGTTATGCCCCGTACCGCAGCGTCATGCGGCATGCCTTCGGTCGGATTGGACACGGCCGCACACTCAGCGCGGGCACGGGCCAGCAACCTTCTTCGAAAGCTGGCCGGTCGAAACACCGACAACTGACGTAGTCGGGGATACAGCGACGCCGCCAGGTTCTTATAAAAAGGTCTCGGGGGGCGGCGACGGGCTCTGCTGCGAAACTCCGCCCCCCCCTGCGCCTGGAATCGGGGCGCAGCCTTGCACACCCTAGCCCCCGATGGGGTACATGCCCGGCGGGCAGCCGCCCTCGGCATGTGCAATCTTGGAGCAAATCACTCCAACCAGCAGCAACGGGATAGCAAGGATTGCGGGAATCATAGTTCCTTCCAGAAGCTACAGTCAGTCAACTGCATTGCGCGGCTGGATTACAGAATGCTGGCGTTACGCATTGGCTCACATAAACCAACAGCTCATCTGCAACTAGTACTCCCGGAAAACTGACTCAGAGCACTCGGTATGCGAGATTACGCAACGCCCCCCGCCCGCATCATTGCAACTTGCCAGTGCATTCTTCTTTGCTGTAGCCAGATCCACCGCCGTATTGACGGAGCCTCTGCCCTTTCCGGAATTCGGCACGGAGAATGCCACGCACTGATTGTAATAGGTGAGCGATGTCTTGCAGTCCCTGGCACCTTCCGACTCGCAAATGCGCCGCGCCTCGGTCTCGGCAGCAGCCTCGCTCGTCTTGTTCGCCGACGTACCTATCAGATCGGACGTTGGCGACTGCACCACCGCTCCCCACCTGGTCAACCACTCACCTGAAGGCCTCGGCGGCTGTGGCACGCCCCCCTGGGCCGGCCCTCCACCCGAAGAGCCCCCCGGAATCGGAGCGCAGCCCTGCACACCCTGACCACCGATGGAATAGTAGCCGGATGGACAGTTCCCTTCAGCGAAAGCCGAAGCTGAAAGTGCAAGAGAAACAAGTGAAACCGCCAGTACAGAGATCCGCCTCATCACGCACTCCATATTCCGAATCAAGCATTCATTGTCGGAGCATTACCCCGCTGGCCAGATTGAACCGGCGTGTCAACCGCGTTCTGGAACCTGGGCGTTACGCCTTCAAGTGGCGCTTGTTGACTCTGATTGTTTGCAGGGGCAGACGGCTTAAACATACCGCCACCACCACCGTGCGAACCCGGCGGCTGACCCTGCGGGCCAGGAGAAGCCGACCCAGCACTACCGCCTATCTGCGAATATGCCATGAAGGTACCCAGCGTACCCTGGAAGAACATCGCAGCCATTGGGGGGGGCAGTCAGAATCAGCAGCTTCGGGATGAAGCCACACCGTTATACAGGAGCGTTATGCGGCATGCCCTCGGTCAGGTTGGACACAAGCATCACCAGACTCTCGGCTGTATTGACCGATATATCGCCTTTTCCAGAGCGTGGGCAATTGTGAGGAAATCTGAGTCAGTAGTATCCTCCAAGACACTACCGATTCAATCTCGGCCAGAATAATCTCGCGGCGGGCCTGCTTGTGCTTGCCCACGCGCTCAGCAGCAAAAAATTCAATTGCATGATGCACTACACCAAAGGTGGCAAACAGCTTTGCATCGGCTGACAACCGGTGGCAATACGGCACAGCTCGCAGTGAGTCGTTCAATGCCCCCCTAATACTTCTTGAAGAAGGGAATAGTACACGCGGAGTAGATGGATTTGCATTGCGTTCCACCCGCCGCTTTGCAGTCCTGTAAGGCGGCCTGTGTTGCCTCTTCTTCTGTAGCAGCGCTGACGTATTTCGTTCCAGTGGACACCAGCTCGGGAGAGGAGACTGCTGAGACACACTGATTCTGGTAGACAAAGTCCACCTTGCAACGCCCACCGCCCTGCCGTTCGCAGTTCTCCAGTGCCTTGCGCCTGGCGGCCCCTTCGGTGAGCTCACTAACTGAAGCCCCCCCTTGCTTTCCCTCGGACGGGCTTGCAAGAGCCCCCCAAGTTTTGATCCATTCACCCATCGGACGCGGGGGCATTGGCGTGGATGAAGGTGCGCCTCCCCCGCCTCCCTGCGCGCCTGGAATCGGCGCGCAACCTTGGACACCCTGCCCACCAATGGGATACATCCCCGGCGGGCAAGCTCCCTCGGCATGCGCCGAAGAGACCGCGAAGTACCCCAATGAAATGAGGGCCAAGCGCATCAAGGGAATGAACATATCTGACCTCAACCTCGTTCGTTGTTTGCCACACCACGTTGGCCGGTGCTCGGGCCGGAATCAGCGAAGCCACCAAGCTGGGACCCAGCCGCCCCCTTGTGCTGCCCCCCACAGAATTAACTGGAACAGGTGGCATAAACACTGCGCCACCACCCGAACCTGACGAACCCGGCGGCTGACCCTGCGGGCCAGGCGAAGCCGACCCAGCACTACCGCCTATCTGCGAATATGCCATGAAGGTACCCCAGAACGAAGCAGCGACGCGGGCGACCATTTCCATCGCAATACCGGTCATTGCTGCCAGCACGGCCATCGAGAACATGGTACCGATTCCATAGAACAACCAGCGCTGGAACAACGATTTGGTCTGCTCGAACAGCAGGCACAGGATGAACAGCGGGCCAAAGCCGATGAACATGGCCATCGCGACCTGGTACAGCAGCAACATGGCACCGGCAGTGACTGCAGGACCGCCCGTGCCCAGGCCGATGAACCACATCGCTCGCGTCTTCGCGCTGTCCAGGGTGACGTCGCCCGCCACATCCAGCACGCTTACCGATGTCAGCGCCAACTGCATGTAGCCAAGGTTGCGATCGATCAGCTCTTCGGCCGTGTCGTCCTTGCCGGTCACCACATAGGTGATCTCGTCCTGGACGTCCTGGGTCAGGAAGGACTGCAGATCCTTGCCGAACATCGCCATCGACGTGGCCACGGTGACGATGAGCGCCGCGCGCGCCATGTTCGTGGCCAGCGCTGCCATCGAATCGCGGCTGCGCCCGGTCACGATGCGGAAGCCCTGGATCAGCACCCAAGTCGAACAATGCGGGCTTTCAGGAGTTGGCAGATGGTGCGCTACGTCTGAGCCCTGATGAAGCATGTCTGACCTCATCGCTATGAATCTTCAGCATGGCCAGCTGGCTAATTGCTGCGACTGCCTTATTCGTAAATGGCTTCGCCGGCGCGAATACCCCACCACCCGAACGCGACGAATCCGGCGGCGGACCACTAGGCCCAGCGACTTTGGCAGGGCACTAACAGCCATCTACGAATATGCGCGGCTACCCATGAGCCTTCCGGCGGGGCGTCCCAACCCTCGGGCGTGGAGTCACTCCTCCAATCGCACGGAATATCACCTAGCTGGCTAATGCCTGCGTGATATGCATCTAAAGCCAGGCGAGCAACAACCTTCTGAGAAAAAACACGGACGCAAAGTGCAGATCCAAATTAAAACAACAGAGCCAAACGGCAATCACAATTCATGCCAGAGAAAAATATTGCGAACCAATATCCACTTTCGATCCTACTGCCTCTATCCCACGTCATCTCTCTGAAAGCGAGGCATCTTTGATTACCCACAAGCTGCGTTGATTCGTCGTTCTTTGGATCACCGAAGGCAGCCCTAGAACTTTTTGAAAACGGGCAAGGAACATTCGGAATAGACTACGGTGCACTCCCCCCCCCCCGTGTCCTTGCAATGCTCGATTGCGTTTCCGGCCACAGTCTCTGCATCAACCGCCGTATCCAGCGAGCCCTGTCCCTTCCCTGAAGATGGCACCGCAAATGCAACGCACTGGTTGTAGTACGTTACAGAAGACTTGCAGTCCTTTGCACCTTCCGCCGCGCACTTTTTGATGGCCACAGCTACTGCTCGCCGTTCGCTCGATTCATTGGAAGATGTGCCGACGAGACTTGAAGTTGGCGACTCGGCTACAGCCCCCCATCGCGTCAACCATTCGCCCAGTGGCTGAGGCGGCGCAGAAACTGCTGGGCCGGAAGCACCGCTACTCGTCCCGGGTATTGGCGCGCAGCCTTGAACGCCCTGCCCACCGATAGGATACGACCCTGGAGGGCACCCACCTTCTGCTAAGGCTGGCCCCATGCAAAGAATCAGCGCAATAAGTACTGTCGAGCTAACGACTCTATGCATGGCACCCTCCAACTTCCACGGAGCTAAAAACTCATTTCGCATCGTACACTCCAAATTCCGGGGGGGGGGCTATGAGTTCCCTGCGCCAGCATTTCCACGTTGCCCAGTTTGAACCTGAGATTCTGATGCAGTTGCGAACCGAGGCGTTGTGTCCTGAACAGGAACCTGACTTGATGCTTTGGAATTGGTCGGAACAGAGGGCATAAAGAATCCTCCGCCCGAACCTGACGAACCCGGCGGCTGACCCTGCGGGCCAGGAGAAGCCGACCCAGCACTACCGCCTATCTGCGAATATGCCATGAAGGTACCCAGCGTACCCTGGAAGAACATCGCAGCCATTGGGGGAGCAGTCAGAATCAGCGTCGTGAGGATCAACCCCATGCCGCCCTGCTGCAGCGCCATGCTGCTCATGCCTTCGGTCAGGTTGGTGCTCAACAGCGCGCCCAACGCGGACGCACCCCAGAACGAAGCAGCGACGCGGGCGACCATTTCCATCGCAATGCCGGTCATTGCTGCCAGCACGGCCATCGAGAACATGGTACCGATTCCATAGAACAACCAGCGCTGGAACAACGATTTGGTCTGCTCGAACAGCAGGCACAGGATGAACAGCGGGCCAAAGCCGATGAACATGGCCATCGCGACCTGGTACAGCAGCAACATGGCACCGGCAGTGACTGCCGGACCGCCCGTGCCCAGGCCGATGAACCACATCGCACGCGTCTTCGCACTGTCCAGGGTGACGTCGCCCGCCACATCCAGCACGCTTACCGAGGTCAGCGCCAACTGCATGTAGCCAAGATTGCGATCGATCAGCTCTTCGGCCGTGTCGTCCTTGCCGGTCACCACATAGGTGATCTCGTCCTGGACGTCCTGGGTCAGGAAGGACTGCAGATCCTTGCCGAACATCGCCATCGACGTGGCCACGGTGACGATGAGCGCCGCGCGCGCCATGTTCGTGGCCAGCGCTGCCATCGAATCGCGGCTGCGCCCGGTCACGATGCGGAAGCCCTGGATCAGCACCCACAGCGTCATCAGCACCAGGGCGATCGAGCCGACCCAGGTCATCATGCGACCGAGCACGCCTTCGCCGAAGTTGGCGATCTCCTCTCGCAGGTACTCCAGGATCAGCTTGAAGAACACGAAGTCGCCCACTGAGGCGAACAGCGTTCCGTGCAGCAGATCCCCGATCACCATGCCCTGCATCATTCCCTGACTCATCACATCACCCGCCCCGTATCGGGGCCCTGCTGGAGTGCTTTACGCACGTGGTTCACTTGGAGAGAGCTGCTTTCAGCGCGGCTGCCTTGATCACGGTGCCGAGCGGGTTGCTTTCGCCTTTCAGTGCGCGCTCGGTCAGGTTGCGCTGGCGCCCCTGGAGGGCGGCAATCTGCTGGTCGTACACCTTGATCTTGGTTTCCCATTCCTTGAACGCCTTGTCCATCGCAAGCTGGCTGGCCGTATTGTTGGAAATATCCTCCTGCAAGGCACCCTCGTTGCGAAACGCGTTGCGGATGTTCCGAAGCTGCCCCAGCATCTGCTCCATGGCGGGCATCGACTTGGTCACCACGTCGACGGTTTCGTTGTACTTTTTGTTCTCAAGTACCTGGATGTAGGCACAGATGGAGCGCTGCTGCGCACCGATGTCGCCACCCGGGCTGACACCCAGCAACGACATCAGGCCTTCCTGACTGACCATCGAACCGCCTCCGCATTTCTCGGCGACGTTCCAGTTCTCGGGAATCCGGGTAAGCACAGGCGTGGGCGGCATCAGGGGTGAAGCGATGATCTGGTACCAGTTCTGCAGCCTGGAGATCCAGTTGTCCACCGTCTTCATGTACTGCGCGGCGGTTTCCGACCAGCGCCCGGCCTCGGTGAGGTACTCGCCAGCGGACTTGTATTCCTGCAGGAAGTTCATGATCCAGTTCGCAGGGTCATAAACAGTCATCGCCTGCGCCTGATGGGTGCCGGTACTGAACGTTGTACCCAAGGTCAGCATGGCGGCAAAGATCGGCGCCAAGCGCCGGCGACGCGGCGCGCTCTGTCGGGTTTCATTTGCCATGGCATTTTCCTTGTGCAGATCGGTGATGGTCTTCATGCCGCCTCCTCGTCCTTATCGGCCCGCTTTCCCGAGCCCTTTCGATTCTTGTAGAAGGTGTCCAGCCACTGGTCCGGGGTCAGCTCGTCGACGGTGACCCGTGCACGCACTGCGGCGGTCTGCAGGACGCGATGCATGACCTCGATGTTATCGGTCGATGCGGAGATGACCGACAGGATGTCATCCATGCCCCGCAGGTTGAGCTGACACACGCTGGACGCATGGCCCTGTTTGACCAGGAAGCATCGCGAGCGCTCGTCCAGCGCAGTGACCACTTTGAATTCGGCCTCGGTCAGCTTCAGGCCGTCCATGTAGTCGCTCTTGCTGGCGTTCGGGTTGGGCAACAGGATCAGCGTCGCGGTCTGCTCGATCAGCGCTGCGGAGATGTCGCTCTTCAGCGCATCCTCCGGGCTCTGCGTCGCGAAGATGCCGAGGCCGTTCTGCTTACGGATGGTCTTCTGCTTGTTCTTGGCGAATTCCTTCAGCCCACCCTCGCCATCCAGGATCTTCCAGAATTCGTCCATCACGTAGATCAGCGGGCGACCATCGATCAGCGATTCCAAGCGATGCAGCAGGTAGTTGATGACCGGCACACGTACTTCGGGATTGTCGATGATGTCGGTGTAGTCAAAGCCGATGATGTTGGCCTTGCTCAGGTCCACCGTATCGACCGGATTGTCGAACACCCAACCCAGCGAATTTCCCGACGTCCAGCGGCGCATGCGCGCGTAAAGGCCGTCGTCGCCCATGTTGGGCAGGCTCTTCTGGAAATTGGTCATGCTGCGCAGGTGCATCGGCGTGTCGAGCATGCTTTCCACTGCCCGGTAGATGTCCTCTTCCTCGCGGGCGCTGTACTCGCGCTTGCCGGCCAGCACCTTGATCAGGTCGGCCAGGAACTGCACGTTGCTTTCGTTGTTTTCGCACTGGAAAGGATTGAAGCCTGTCGGCGCACCGTTCTCCAAGGCCAAGTAATTGCCACCACAAGCGCGCACGAAGATCTCAGCACCGCGATCCTTGTCGAAGAAGAAAATGGTCGGCGACGGCTCGTACTTCTGTACCTGACTCAGCAGGAAGTTGATCAATGCCGTCTTACCGGTACCCGACTTACCAATCACCATGGTATTGGCAATCGCCTTCTCGCCCAGCGAATTTTCCGACGGGTGGGTCGCATGGAAGTTAAAGTAGTACGGCTGACCGTTGGTGGTTTGCAGGGTGGTAACGCAATCGCCCCACGGGTTGTTGTGCTGTTTGCCGGTGGCGAAATTGTGCAGCGGCGACAGACCCAGGAAGTTCAGCGAGCTGACGTTGGCCAGGCGCGTACGGAAGCGCCAGTTGGCCGGAATCTGCGAGTAGAACGACGAGGTGACAGCCAGATCTTCCTTGGTCGACACGAAACCGGCGTTGGACAGTTCAGCGCGCGTCGTGGCGACGTTCTGAGACAGCTTCGCCTGACTGTCGCCGTACACGGCCATGATGAAATGATACTCACCCAACACGAAGTTGCCCGAAGACAGCTGATCCATCGCGTAGTCAAGCTCGGCGATCTGACTGACAGCTTTGTCACCCGACGAAATCATCATGCCCTTGGTGCGATCCAGCACCTTCAGCGCGTCTTGTCGCCCCATCGGACTGAATGAATGAGTGATGACGTATTCGTAGTCCAGATACTTCAAACCATTGAGAATGCCGGGGTATGTACCCTCTGCATACTCCTTGATGTTGAGGATGGCACCAAAATGATTGACACCATTTGGAGTATTGATGACGAAGTCACCGGTTTTCGCCGAAAACATATGGCGACTGATCGGAAGATAGTCCTTCACCGGGGCGGACAGCACCGGCACCGGCTCGTCGACCCTGTTGATCAGGTAGCCGAACAGCTCCAGCGTCTCGGAGAACACGACACCATTCTTGGCTTCATACATGCCCAGGCGGTACGGCGCGTAATCGCGGATGACTGCTTCAACGTTGCCGGCCAGCTCAAGGAGCTTTTCCACCGCCTGATCCTGTTCCCCCTGCAGCTTGTCGATGCTGGCCGACTTTTCGACGAAGCGCTTACCGGCCACGACTGGACGATAGATCATCGTCAGGTAAAGCTCGTTCTGCATAATGCGCTGCGATGACAGCATGCCCATGTACTGATCGGACACGTCCTGGTTGAAGCGCTGGTTGTAACGACTGCTGCCCTTGAGCGTGCGTCGGCGACGGATGTCGTGCACCCAGAAGGCCACATTGACGAAATCTGGTGCACGCAGGGTCTGCAACAGGCGGTTGAAGGTATTGTGCCGGTGCTCCAGCTCCCACTCCTCGCGACCGACGAACGGCAGGCCTTCCAGGTACCACGTCAACAGATAGTCCCCGCCCGTGGTTTTGACCACGTTCGGTGCCACGTGTGACGAGAGAGGAACGAACTCGCTGATGGAGGTATCTGGAGAGAACATGCGACTGCTTCCAAAAAGTGCGCCAGGGAACTACAAAGTGGCAGGCGGGAGCGGGCACCCGCCTGCCGATGCCCGTCAATCCGTGCGGGCGGCTTTCTTCCGGTAGTGGTTCGGGCTGAACACCCACATTCCATCGTGGTCCTGCAGGTTGCGCGCCTTGAACTTGAAGAGTAGACGCAGGCCCAGCAGGCGGAAAATCAGCTCATCCCGCTTGGCCATCTGTCGCATGATGAAAATCGCGACTGGAATGGCGAGCAGGAACCAGAAATTGGTATAGACGCTCAACAGCAGCAACCCACCTGCCACCATGAAGAATGGCAGGTAGGGAACGCCCAGAAACATCGCAGGGCGAGTGCAGCCGCGGAACAGGACGTTCTTATGCACTGTAGTACTGCAGCACGTTGTTGATGACGGCAGCCGAGCTGCCCGAGCAGTTGCCATCACTGCCTTCACCCAGCAGCATCCGGGCGATCTGGCCGGCAGCACCGATCAGCACGCCACCGATGAGGATCGGCGCGACATCGGCGATGCGCTTGTGGGCGAAGGCGATCTGGTAGCCAGCAAAGATAACGGCAATCGTCACCACGGCGATCGAAGCAATGTTCAGCAGGCCGTTGATGTTGGCAAAGAAGCCGCAAACGCGCTCATCGGTGCCACCGAAGTCGGTCGGGCCCGACGCAAACACCTGCGGAGCGAATACTGCGCCGACGAAGAGGGTGGCCATCAGCATGGACTTCAGCGTGCGCTGGGCCTGGACGAGGTCGAGATTGAATCGCTTCATGGATTGATTTCCTTGTTGATGGACTAACACAACTGAATCGACCAGCCGGGGGACTGGTCGCACCACGACTTCGTCAGAACACGAAGGCCGCATCCCCAGGGGGAATCTGTTGAGCCGGCACGGGCTGCACCGGCGCGTTGTACATGTTGTTGGGGGACGCCGATTCGCCCTGCTGCCCCCAAGGCTGCAACATCACTGGGCTCTCGCCACCACCGGCAGCGACGCCAGGCAGCTGCTGCGGCATCATCGGCTGTCCGCGCTGCCCCGCAGCGCCCTGCGGCGCCTGTTGCGCATAGCTTCCATCTGGCTGCGACTGCGGCTGCATCATCCGATCCACAGAGCCCAGAACAACCCTCGACAACGCCTGATCGGCAAGATTCACGAGACTTCCACGCGCCATCGCGCCCGCAGAGGGATAGACGGTATACGCTCGCGCTGGATCGTTGGACGGAACATAAATCGGGCCATCGGCCTGAGCTACGATGCGGGCTTGAGCGGGGGAAGCCATCTGCGGATGGTGCTCGACCTTGACGGTTCGCCGCTCACCACGGTCAACCACGTCGATGGGTAGCGCGCCATTGCTTGCGACCTGCTGCCCACGGCGCATCGAATCAAAGACCTTCTGCACGTAGCCGTGGCGGAATCCCGTTTCAAAGTTGCCCGAGTAGTAGCAACTGAAGGACTTGCCCCAGTCCTTACCCGAGCGCTTGTAGCACTCTGCAAGAATGCGGGAGCCGGCCTGCAGGTTTGGACACTGCTGGAACGCCTTCTCATAGGAGTCCAGACCATACTTGCCAAGATTGTAGCGATTGACCTGGGCCAGCCCGATGGAGAAGTTGTAGCCCTTCTCCTCAAGCATGCGCACGGTGGCCAATGCCTCGTCCAGCCCCTTGGGTTGGCGGACAAGCGCTCCACCAACCACGCCGATGGCGTAGGGGTTACGAGACGATTCAACATTGATGACGTGCTGCATTACGTCCATGGAGACGGCCATCTCCGGGCACGCCATCATTTCCAGTCCTGGCAACATCGCTCAACCCTCCTGCCCCTGGGCGCGCCCAGGATTGAAATCGATGCCGGTGATATAGCGCGCACCTGCATGCGCCTTGATATGCACAACGATGTCGATGGTCATCATCAGCAGACGCTTGATGACGTTAAATTCAAGACCTGAGCCTTCGGTCGAGGCCTTCACCATCAGCGCCAACTGATCCCAAGTCTGCTCCGGGCTGCCTGCGTGACAGCTGGTGATGGAACCGGGGTGGCCCGAGGCGCAGTTACGGATGAAATAGAACGCCTCGTCACCACGCAGCTCGGCGAGGATGATGCGCTCGGGTTTCATGCGCAGGCAGGCTTCCATGCAGCTCTTGGCCGTCACGTTGCTGGCGCTTTGCCCACCTTTTGAATACAAAAGATGCACCACGTTGGGCTGAGTCAGGAACAGTTCGCGTGCGTCCTCGATCGTGACTAGGCG
Source organism: Stenotrophomonas sp. 2694 (assembly GCF_040548715.1). Taxonomy (NCBI): domain Bacteria; kingdom Pseudomonadati; phylum Pseudomonadota; class Gammaproteobacteria; order Lysobacterales; family Lysobacteraceae; genus Stenotrophomonas; species Stenotrophomonas sp. 2694. The sequence continues at coordinate 188,981 of NZ_JBEPSG010000007.1, read as the reverse complement.
CTCGCTGTCCGGAATGTGATTGACCAGCGCCTTCATGAAGGTGGTCTTGCCGCTACCGGTCGCGCCGGAGACGACGATGTTCTTGCGATACATCACCGCACGGCGGAAGAACTCCGCGTACTCGCGGGAGTGGCGCAGTTCCAGCAGTTCGCGATCCTGCTCGCTGATGCTGCCATCCTGTTCGAGAATCTGGTTGAAGAAACCATCCTCGTGGTACTGCGTAAGCGATTTGGTGTGCTTGGAAGGCAGGCGAATCGTGATTGACACCTTGCCGGCATCACATGCCGGTGGAATCACGAACTGCGCACGCTGGCCGGTCGGAAAGGTCAGCGAGACCACCGGATCGGCATCGGTGATCCGCTGGCCCGTGTTGCTCTCGTTGACCACAGCGGTGCAGAACTGCCGCGCCCGCTCGAATGTCAGACTCGGCACGTCCATGCGCTGCCACCCTGCCCGCGTCTCCAGGTACAGCTCACCCGGACGGTTGATGCAGATTTCCGTTACATCGGGCGAGTTCATGTACTCGGCGATGCCCAGCACTTCGTACTGATAGCGCAGGAAATCGCTGGAGACGAGGGCGAGGGGTGACACTTCGGCGTCCATGGTCGTATGGGTTACCTGCGCGGGTTCAGCACATTGGCGAAGTCGACGTCCTTGGCGACGTAGACATTCACAATCGTGCCTTGGTTGATCGTTACGGTCGGCTGACGACGGCCTTCGCTGAGAGCCTCGTTGGCCAATCGCTCCATGGTCCGCGCCGTAGCACTTTCATAGGGCGAGCGGACAGCAAACCCATTGCTTGCGACGGTCGTCGACTCCGGACCGTGCTCTGCAGCGGCGTACTTGAAGGCATCGGCGATGAGGCTGATCATCAACGCCGAGGCGATGCGACTTCCCCAATGTGCGCTGTACTGGCCCGGATGACCGGCACCACCCAACTGATCGACGCCGGGACTGGACATGGCCACGTCGATGCCATTGGGGGTAGTGATTCGGTCCCAGATGACTTCCACGCGCTTGCCATTCGGGCCACCACCGTATGCGCCGTAGATCTTCGACCCCTTCGGCAACAGCAGGTTGCGCCCATTGATCGAGTACACCGGCTCGGTCACCAGGCAGGAGGTATAACCCGCGATGTCGGTGATGATCCGGGTTTCCAACACGCAACGCAGGTAAGTACCACGAACCAGCAAAGCATCCGGACTGCGGATGAACGCGGCATTCGAGACATCTTCCACATCCGGGCCGCGGCGTACCTTCTGCTGCTGTTGGGCCTGCGGATTGGCCGCCTGCATTGCAGCAATCATTGCCTGACTGTAGTCGGTCCCCTGTCCTGGCGGCTTGCCAGCAGAATCGCCTGCATTAAATCCGGCGCTGCTGCCGATACGACGATCGAGCAGCGATGGCCCACGTGGTTCCTCGCTCTGCCGCAAGCGCGCTCGGTCGGCGTCCTGCAGACTGACCATCGGAATATCCGGCTGCGGCGCAGGCGGCAACATCGGAATCGGATCGGCAGGTGCAATGGGCGCCGGCGCGCTGGCAGCCGGCCCAACCGTCGGCAGATCCGGCGTGGAAACACGGGATTCCTGGCGGTTGCCTGTCGTGGCGCTCTTGTCGTCCTGACCCTTGCGGAACAGCAGGAAGCCCATGGCAACGAGCAGCACCACAATCCCGCCAAGGAACATCAGCGCCTTGCGGTTCAGGCGCTGCTCTTCAGCCGAGCGCAACTGAGGTGCAGCAGCATCGAGATTGGGCGCCGCTTCTGCCTGCTGAGCACCGAAGTACGGGTTCGTTGGCGTTTCGGCCGGACCCTGACCACCGTAGGGGCCATGCCCTTCGTCGCGCCCGTTGTTCGGATCGTTTCCGGGAGTGTTCTGCTGGCTCATTTCTTCACGTTCCTTCGCAGACCAACGACGTAATCGCCGTGGCGGATGACCAGGTACGGGTAAGTCCCGTGGACGATCAAGGTATTGCCTTCGACAGTGGTGTTGACGACGAAGTCCTCGCCGTATTCCTTCTCACGGCCGAACACGGCGGGGAAGATGCCGGTTTTGTATTCAGGTGAATTCGGCAGCTTCAGGTACGTGAAACGACCGTCGTCGTAGGCGTTGACCGGAATCAGCCACCCCATTTTCTTCGCCTTGCTGGTCGAATAGGAGTAGTTGAAGTTGTACTGCCTGTCCTTGGCCATTTCAGTGCTCAACAGCGGCTGCGCCTCTTCCTCAACGGCCTCCTGGGCAACACCGAATACGGTGTCGTTGGGATAGCTGAAGGCGATCTTGTACTGCACGCCGGCGCGACGGGCCTGCTCGAGCTGACGCCAGTCTGTCGCCACGACCTTCAATTCGAAGATGTAGGAATGAGTCTCAGTGCGAACCATCATGTTGGTATCGACGTCGACGTTCTTCGGCTTGATGTAGAACACATTCTCGCGGCGGGTCAACTCCCAGCCGTTGCTGAAACCAGTGCTGTAGTCGAGGATCTTCTCGCTCGGGCTCAGCTCGATCTGGGTAGTGAGACCCAGGCCGGTGCGAACCGGATAGATGCGATCCTTCTCATACTCGTAATGGTCTACCGCCTGCGCCATCGCCGCGGTGGAGAACACCAGCGACAACAACGACAGCAGCGCCAATGCGCTCCCCCTGACTTTTCGACTACTCATCGGTTGCTTGCTCCATCAGCATTTCCGGTGGAATTATTCTGTACCGGCCTCATGGCCGGTTGACCGGGCATGGTCTGCCCTGGCGCGGCTTGGCCCTGCATCGGCTGCTGCACGGGCTGCCCCTGCACGGGCTGTCCTTGCATAGGCTGTCCTTGCATCGACTGGCCGACCATCGGCGGGGTGATCTGGACATCGCCCGGCACGGCGAGCGGCTGCCCCGTTGCCGGGTCGATCATGGTGGCCGCTGCCGGGTTGTTCGGGTCATACACGCCTTGTTGTGCTTGCGTGGCCTGCTGTTCTGCCTGCTGCTGCAACTGCGCATCATCCGGACCCGGCACACCGCGCGAGTAATCATTGTCGCGGCGATACTCGAAGACCTGCATGCCCAAAGGATTGAGAATGCGCTGCTGCTCGTTCAGCGCCAGATTCGAGTCATAGCGGAACCGCAACGTGATCAACTGATTGTCCAGGTAGGACGTCGTCGCCTTGTTCTTGTCGTAGACGCTGCGCTGGATTCGTACCGAGGCCCCGCGGAAACCACCGTTAACCTGAGCCTCCAACGGCGTAATGCTGAGAATCTTCACCCGGATGGCACGATCCTTGCCATACAGGGTCACCGGGCTCTGTGGGTTGTTCGGGGAATAGAAGGCACGGATGGCGGCACTGGTGCGCGTGTCGGACATGACGTGCACCAGCGCCCAGTCGCGCAGGCCCATGACAGCGAAATCGTAGGATTCGCGCGCCATGACGTACTGGGCTACGTTGCTGCGATTGATCGCATCGCTCGCGGTGATCGACTGCCCTTCGAAATTGCCGGTCAGGCGCGCCACCGTCGCCGTACCGGTATAGGCATCAGCCATCACCAGGAACGGCACCTTCTCCTTCAACGGCAGCATGTAGTAGTAGCCACCGGCCAGAGCCAGCGACATCAGCAACGAACCGGTGGCGACCCACCAGGCACGACGCTCGCTGCGCCGGGCCATGTCGGCCACGGTGATCTCGTAGCTGACCGCCTTGGCGACCGACTGCTCGACCTTGGGGCTGTTGCCTGCATCCTTCTTGCGGAACATGGGTTCTTCCGTACTGCTGAAACATCAATGGGCGCGACGCCCCTGCGCCAGGCGCGGGGTGCGGCACGTTCGATGATTTCGACGCGGTCTCAGCTGCCGCTGCTGGCTTCGGGATCCTGGGCCGACGCGGTCGGCGTCGATCCAGCGCTCTGCACGACGATCTGGTTGCCGACGATGGAGACGGAAACGCCCTGCGCCGCATAGGCCGCCGTGAGATCGATCACGGCCTGCTGTGCGTTGGTGGTGTCGATCTCCGACACCGCGCCATACAGGGTGAAATCCGAACTGAGGCGATAGTCCAGCGTGCGGCCGGAATCCTTGGCCCAGCGCTCGAGCATGGCCTTCAGCGTGCGATCCATTGGCGACGCCTGATAGACGTAGCTGGAGTACAGCGGAATCTCGGTCGGAGCCGTCGCGAAACGGTTGACCGGCTTCCAACGCCCTCCAAAGTCGGGTGCGGGCTTGGTAGCACAACCGGCCACCATCAACGCCGCCACTGCGGCGATGGACATTTTTGCAATAAACGCCTGATTCATACGGGCTTCACTTTGACGTACGAAAAAGCAGTCCCGATGTTGGTCCCTTGGTCGTCCGGCACTGCGCGATGCACGCCGGAAACGTAACGAATGCACTGCTTAACAGCACATGGGCACGGTTCCCCTGCAGCTCGAAAGCTGCCAACCAAGTCGCGTGAAGCAACCTCATCCGAGGCCCCTCTCACGCACCCTCACCAACGTCGGAACCATCCCTGTTCCCATGGCTGAAACTCCTGGCCACTCTGAAAGCATGACGAATCACACAGATCCGCAAGCCACGCATAGAGTCGCACAACTACGCGTCAATTCGATGTCAGACAAATCTGAATTTTGACCAACGTATGGCGTTTCTTTGACGCACTTCACTAATTCACCTCAATGAATGCGTGCATGCGTCACACTTTCAAGTCTGCAACTTAGACATCCAGCATCGGCACGTCAACCTTTGGCAGTAGACGTGACGTGAAATAGCGATCCTTGTAATAGCGAATCTTGTCGCACTTGACCGGATGCGGGATGCCTTCGTACAGGAAGACTTCCTTGTCCGGTCCCATCGCCTTGAGCTCCTGCGGCAGCATCAGCGCGCGACGCTCCTCGGTGAAGCTATGGGTCTTTTCACGTGCGTGGGTGACGTTCTTCTTGCGGATGGTGGTGTAGCCCAGCATGTCCGAATAGTCGTTGGCATCCTGCTGTTCGCGCGGGGCGTACAGGATCTGCAGCGCATGGTTGGTGATGATGGTGCGCGAGACTTCGCGGCCATAGGTGGCATCCAGCTGCGACATGCTCTGGATGATCGGCAGCAGGCGCACGTTGTAACCGGCCATGTAGGACACCGCGGAGGCGATGATTTCGACCTTGCCGATCGAGGTGAATTCGTCCATCAACAGCAGGCACTGGTACTTCAGGTCCGGATTGGACTTGGGCAGTTCCTTGGTGTTGAGGTTGATCAACTGGCTGAAGAACAGGTTGATGATCAATCGGCTTTCGGCCAGCTTGTTGGGCTGGATGCCGATGTAGATGGTCATCTTCTTCTTGCGCACGTCGGTGAGCAGGAAGTCGTTGGTGCTGGTGGCCTTGTCCAGGACCGGATTGATCCAGGGGTTCAGCGGTTCCTTGAAGGTACCCAGGATCGAGGCGAAGGTCTCGTCGGCCTGGGACAGCATGTTGGCGAATGCCGAGCGCGCGTTGCTGCTGAGGAATGGGCGCTCGGACAGGCCCTTGAGGAACTTCTTCAGGTCGCTGCCATCGCCGGAGGACAGGCGGTAGACCGCACCCAGGGTCGGCGTGCCCTGCCCGCCCGGGAAGCCGCTGCTGCGCTCGTCATCCCAGTTCTCGAACAGGTACAGGGTGAAGGCTATGAAGGCATTGCGCGCCTGGCTGATCCAGAACTTCTGGTCTTCCGAGCCATCCGGATACAGCATCGCACCGATGCTCATCAGGTCCGAGACTCGGAACGCCGGGTCGTCGGAGACATAGCTGAGCGGGTTCCAGCGATGGGTGCGGCGATCTTCGGCGAAGGGGTTGAACAGGTAGATCTCCTGCCCCTGGCTGGCGCGCCAACCACTGGTCAGGTCGAAGTTTTCCTGCTTGATGTCCAGCACCACCAGCGATTCGCCGTACTCCAGCAGGTTCGGGATGACCACGCCGACGCCCTTGCCCGAACGGGTCGGGGCCGCCAGGATCACGAATTGCTGGCCGTCCAGCCGCACCAGCTTGCCGCCATGGCTGCCGACCACGATGCTCTGGCCGCTCTTCTTGAACATGCCATGCTTGGCCAGATCGGCGCTGGTGGCAAAGCGCGCGTCACCGTGCAGCGAGCGCTTGTCCTTCTTCAGCAGCACGACCAGGCCGACGATGGCCAGCACCAGCAGCGGCAGGCCGAAGCCGAGGTAGCCGGCCCATTTGATCTTGCCCACGAACGGGGCAACCTGCGGCTGGCCGAGGACGTGGAAATACTGGTAATAGGTATTCCAGGTGAGCAGCTTGGTATCCAGACCAAGCAGCAGCAGCGTCAGGTAACCGGAAAGCACGAACCCAAGCAGCAGGGTCGCCAGCGTGATGATGGCGATGAGCAGATACTTCTTACTGGACAACACCCGAATCCTCCATGATGCGCCCGAGGGCGCGACGGCTTAGCGGCGGCGTCGCTGCGACGCCTTCCTCCGCAGGTTGACTTCATTCTCCAGCCCGGGCTCCACGCCCTCTTCCCGCACCAGTTCCTCAAGGTACCGGCGCGCATCGGCCAACGACATCAGGTCGGTCAGACGTTCCCCACCGTCGACGATGACCGCATGGCCGACCACATCGCCGGGAGCGTACACCGGCTCGTGGGTCACCGCTACCAGACGGAAGCGGCCGCGTAGTTCCAGCTGATGGGTGTATTCCTGCATGTCTCATCTCCCTGATGGAATCCAGATGCCATTCCTGCAGCGTCCGATGATGCCTGCACGGCCGTGGTGGCGGCATGCAGACAGTCCGTACGACAATACACGCTTGCACCGGGGAGATCGCAATGGACTGGGTAGCACGTGCACGCATGCTGGCGCTGGAGGCCCATGCCGGCCAGGTCGACAAGGCAGGGCACCCCTACATCGGCCACGTTGGCCGGGTGGCCGCTGCCGTGCGCGGCGATGATGAAGCAGAGGCGGTGGCCTGGCTGCATGATGTGATCGAGGACTGCCCGGCCTTCGCTGGGCAGGTGCAGGCCTTTCCCGCCCCGTTGCAGGACGCGGTCCGGCTGCTGAGCCGGACGTCTGCGGCGGATGCCGACACGTACTACGCACGAATTTCGGCGGATCCGCTGGCACTGAAGGTCAAGCTGGCCGACATCGCCGACAATGCCGATGAAGCGCGGCTGGCATCGCTGGATGCCGCCACCGCCGAGCGCCTGCGTGACAAATACCGACGGGCCTTGGCGGCGCTTGGCCAGCCGGCCACGCCGGCAGCACCACCCATCGAACACTGATTTACCCCCAGCCCGGCTGATGCCTGTTGCGGTGCAGCAGTACAATGGGGCGCTTCCCCCGCCCCTTTGCGCCCCCGAATGAGCCCCAACTCCCCTCTGGCCGCTCGGCTGACGCCGCGCCAGCGTACCCTGATCATCCTCGCCCTGTCGTTGGGCGGCTTCGCCATCGGCACCAGTGAATTCGCCAGCATGGGCCTGATGCTGGAGATCAGCCGCGGCCTGTCCATCAGCGAGACGCAGGTCGGCCACCTGATCAGCGCATACGCCATCGGCGTGGTGGTGGGCGCACCGATCCTGGCCTTCGTCGGCGCCAGCTTCCCGCGCCGCAAGCTGCTGCTGGCGTTGATGGGGTTCTATGCCGTCGGCAATCTGGCCAGCGCATTGGCCCCGAACTACGGCACGATGCTGGTGGCGCGCTTCGTCGCTGGCCTGCCGCATGGTGCCTACTTCGGCGTGGCGATGCTGGTGGCCGCAGCGATCAGCCCGGCCGGCCAGCGCGGGCAAGCGATGTCGCGCGTGCTGTTGGGGCTGTCGGTGGCGATCCTGATCGGCAATCCGCTGACAACCTGGCTGGGCCAGCAGCTGAGCTGGCGTACCGCCTTCGCCCTGGTCAGCGTGCTGGCCATCGCCACAGTGGCGATGATCGCGCGCTTCCTGCTGCCCGATCCGGATGAGGTGCGGACCTCGCCGATGCGCGAGCTGCGCGCATTCAACACCACCCAGGTTTGGCTGGCGCTGTCGATCGGTGCGGTGGGCTTTGCCGGCATGTTCTGCGTGTTCACCTACTTGGCGCCGACCCTGGTGCAGGTGACCGGCGTGGCCGAGTCGTGGATGCCGCTGGCGGTGGGCGTATTCGGCATCGGCGCGATCATCGGCAACATCGCCGGCGGCTGGCTGGTCGACAAATTCCACTTCAAGGCCGCCGCCGTGGTGCTGGTGTGGTCGATCGTGATGCTGCTGCTGTACCCGCTGGCCGCCGAATCGGTGTGGACCATCGGCCCGATGATCATCACCGTGGGCACGATGGGCGCCCTGGCTGCGGTACTGCAGACGCGCCTGATGGACGTGGCGGGCGAGGCGCAGACCCTGGCCGCCGCCTCCAACCATGCGGCGTTCAATACCGCCAATGCGCTCGGCCCGTGGCTGGGCGGCATGGCGATCAGCGCCGGCTTCAGCCCGGCCACCACCGGTTACGTCGGTGCGGCGACGGCGGTCGGCGGCCTGCTGCTGTGGTGCGTGTCGGTGATGCTGGAGAAGCGCAGGGTTGCCATCGCCGGCAGCCGCTGAACTGCGCACTGATCGTCAGCCGTCGCCCAGGCGACGGTGTTGCCTTGGAGGCAACAGGTAGCACCGCGCTGGCAGCAGCTGCACACCGAACTACCGCAGGCAATAGCTGAAGCGTTCGCCCAGTGCCATGGCCTCATCCTGGCGCTGCACCCGCTCAAGTACGTCGACGATCTGCTGGAAGCGAGGCCCCAGCGCCTCTCTGGAAACCTGATGGCCGCTCCAGGTCAGCTGCAGCGGGCGCTCGACGCTGGCACTCAGCAGATCCCAGAGGGCGTCGAGATTGTTCCCATAACCGCGCTCGACACCCAGTGCGAGCGCCAGCGTCTCGTGGAATGCCCGCTCGCTGTGGATGCGGTTGCCGTCCAGTTCGATGTCCATTGCGGGCTACTCCGTTGCCAGCGGCGAGTGGAAATTCAACCTGCATGCTATCCCAGCCGCATGCGCAGCCCTGAAGCGTAGCAGCGGACCTCGTTGACTTCGCCACCGCGCTGGCCTGACAGCCTCATCACGGTAGGAAAACGAGGATGGAGACATCTGTCTGCAACCGAGAACACCATGCCGGACACCGGCCACTTCGCCATCCATGCCTTCGAGGCCGCGTTCAACATTTCCGGCGATGTGGAGCGAATCATTTCGCTTACCGTGTCATGCCGTCATTGTGCGGAAATCACCTGCGCCCAGGATGCAAACCTGTTGCACCTGCCGGGCGGTACGCTGTTCCGTTGTGATGCCTGTGGCTGCCATCAGGCCATCAGCAATGCGCGCCTTTCGGACTGGCAACTGCCGCCCCTGCTGGGCGTATGAGGACGTACCATGCCGTTGACTGAAGAACAGTTCACCATCCTGCGCGCCATTGCCGATGCGCGCCCTGTGGGAAGCGATGCGGCGACGTGGGCCGTGAAGGAAGGCCTGGCGGTGCAGGCGGAAGATGCGGATATCGATCTGACCCCACACGGGCGCGACATGCTGGCCTCCCAACCGGCGCGCTGACCGGGCAGCACTGGCATGCAGCATGCACATGCCGTGGTCAGCTCATCACGGCATTTGCCCGCTGGCGGTGCGACGAACACGCGGTGTAGATCTGCGTTGTTGCAGAGTTGCGCACGCCAGCCCCCCAAGCGCGACACAGTCCTCATGCACCGCCAGCTTTCCCCCACCTGCCACGATGCGATTGCCCTGCGGGCCGGCGCGCTGGGTAGCGTGCTGGGCGTGGCGCTGTTCAAGGTCTTTGCGCTGTCTGCCGCAGCGGCCGGCTCGATGATGACGGTCGGGCTGTGGCTGCTGGGATGTGCACTGCTGGCGGCCTGGGCGTTGGCGGCCTGCCTGACCTGCCTGGCCTTGAGCCGGCGCGTGTTCGTGCTGATGCTCGCGCTGTCGACGGTGTTCCTGATCTGCATTGCCTGATTGACAATCGCCCGCCTCTGAGCACTCCCACAATTGTTACTCAATAACAAGTGCTGCCAGTCGGATTGCGCGTGAGCCAGGTCACGGATTGAATTCGATGGCCAGACCGGCCCTCTTGAGATCCCCCCATGCGCCTGCCGCAGCCCCTGCTCCGCTCCGCTCTCTGTGTCCTTGCTCTCGCTTCGATCAGCGCCTGTGCCACCTATGACGATTCGGCCATGCACGCAGCCTGCCAGGAGTCGCCGCATGTGAAGGACCTGCCGCCTGAGGTCGCCGCCCGCGAAAGCCGATGCAGCAAGAGCGTTGAAGTGTGGTCGAGCGAGCGCAAGGGCAGTGGCCAGCCGCTGGACCTGAGCGGCAAGAAGAAGGATCTCTGAAAGACGGCGGCGCAGCCCTGCGCGGGCTGCGCCGGAACTCAGGCAATCGCTTCCCTGCCAGCTGAGCCCGTCCATTCCTGTACCGCCTGCGCCAGTCCTGCCGCATCGGCGCCATCACTGGCCCAGGCGACAATGCCGTCCGGGCGAACCAGCAGCGCCGACAGGCCCAGCGAATCGACAGCGGGCTGCGCGATGGACAGGATGCGGGCCCGTTCAACATCAACCGCCTCGTACAACGAGGCAGCAGCATCGAACACCAGCAGCACCGCCTGCCCTGCCCGCAGTAGTTCACCCATGCGGCGACCATCGACCAGCAGGAAATCGGGCGTGCTGCGGCCCACCAGCGGATGGGTATGGCCGAGGTCCAGCTGCTGGCCCACACCCCACACGCGCTCGGCGAGATACGTGGCGCCATCACGTGTTTCTGCCAGATCGGCCACGATGGCAGCCAGTGCACGTGAGCCCGCGCTGGGGCGCATCAATGCGACCTGCGCGCGCGACCACTCCAGCACGCGAGCGCCGAACGGATGGCGTTCGGCCTGATAGGTATCCAACAGCGCATCAGCTGCCTCGCCGCGCACGACGGCGGCGAGCTTCCAGCCAAGGTTCATCGCATCGCCCAGGCCCAGATTCAGACCCTGCCCACCCAGCGGCGAATGCACATGTGCGGCATCGCCGGCCAGCAGCACGCGGCCACGACGATAGGCGGTGGCCTGCCGTGCGCCGTCGGTCCAGGTGGTGGCCAGATGCAGCGCGGTGATCGTTGCTTCGCGGCCGGAGATGCGGCGCAGCAGCGCCTGTGCCGATTCGCGATCAAGTGGCTGGCGGTGGCCCGCGCCGCCGTCGAAGTCGGCCAGGGCGATCGTGCCCGGCGGATTGAAGTTGCACATGCCCTGCGCGGTGGTGTGACGCCCCGGGCTGAGTACCGTCGGATCTTCCAGTTCAACACTGAGCGAGTGGCCGGTGAACTCTGGATCGGTACCAGCAAAGCTGAAACCACACTGCTTGCGCACGGTGCTGCGGCCTCCATCGCAGCCGACCAGCCAGCGCCCGCGGAAGGCCTGTCCGCCCGCCTCGACCTGGACCTCGTCGGCCCCCATCCGCACGCTCTGCACGCCCGCACCACGCAGGATCACTGCGCCCAGCGCCTGCGCGCGCTCGGCCAGCACGGCCTCCAGCGCCTGCAGTTCCACCGCCATCTGCGTGCCGACCGGGCTGCGCAGGCGCCACGGCCAGCGACCGCTGTCGACATTGTCCAGTGCAAACGGAATACCCGCAAAGTGACCACCCAGCTTGCGTGGCTGCGAGAGCCAGTGCGCGGTTCCCGGCGGCGGCGGGCCTTTCTCCGGCTTCAGCACCTGGCCGGCTGCCACCGCGTCCAGCACACCGCGCCGGTCGAGCGCCTCCAGCGTCGGGGCATTCAAACCGCGCAGCCCGAACGGCAGGCGCTTCAGCGGCGAATCCGGCGAGGCCGCCTGCTCCAGCACCAGCACCGCGCTTCCTGCCTGACACAGTTCACAGGCCAGCAGCAGTCCCACCGGGCCAGCCCCGGCAATGACGACGTCGTACCGCATTGGCAATCCTCGTGAGCACCCGGTCGGCACTCTGGCGGCCTCAATGTTACACTCGATGTACTTTTCCACAAGTGACCCGCCCATGCCCCCCCCATCCGGCCGCCGTGAGCAGCGCAAAGCCGAGACCCGACAGGCGATTTCCGACGTCGCCACCCGGCTGATCATCGAGCGCGGCTTCGAGGCGGTGTCAATGAGCGAGATCGCCGACGCCGCCGGGGTTTCGCGCAAAACGGTGTTCAACTACTTCGCCAGCAAGGAACAGCTGGTGTTCGACCGTGACGAGGAAGCGCGCCAGTTGCTGCGCGAGGGCATGGCCGCGCGCACGTCGATGACGCCGCTGGCCGCCTTCCAGGCACTGGTGCGGGAACTGCTGGACACCGGCCATCCGCTGCTGCGGATCAACGCCGGTGCGGCGTCGTTCTGGAAAACCGTGGCCCAAAGCGCCGTACTGGTGGCTCATGCGCGGCAGCTGCAGGCGCTGCTGACCGATGACCTGGCGCAGTTGATGGCTGAGTCAGCGGGGCGACCCGTCGGCGACGCCGACGCACGACTGGGCGCGACGATGCTGATGGCGTCGATGGTGGCCGCCTACGAACAGGGGCTGCGCGCCCTGTCGTTCGGCGGTGATCCGCGGCAGGCGATGGTGCCGCTGATCGTGCGCGGCGCCACCGGCGTGCTGGTGGCGTTGGCCGGTACGCCGTATACGGATCCGTCCGCGCGTCCATGACGCAATCGGGGGATGGGCACCCGATCATTGCAAATGCTAATCTTTCTCATTTGCAGACAAGCCTGATACGCCCATGCCCCACTTCCTGCCCCGCCGCAGCATTCTGTGCCTGGCGACGACACTGGCTTTTGCCACCCCCGGATACGCCGCCGACGCCCCGCCCAGCCGCGTGCAGGAGCTGGACAAGGTGGAGGTGCGGGGCCGCGCACAGACGTTGTACCGGGTGGATGACGCGGCTGTCGGCACCCGCACCGATACATCGCTGGAACTGGTGCCGCAGTCCATCCAGGTACTGCCGCGCGAGCTGATCGACGACCAGGCTGCACGCCAGGTGACCGATCTCTATCGCAGCATCAGCGGCATCAGCTACTTCAGCTATGCCGGGGTGACCCTGCGTGGTTTCCGCCAGGAGAACGTGCTGTATGACGGCCTGCGGGGCGACCCTTATGCGGGATTCTCGGTACCGCAGTTGTTCAACATCGAGCGGGTGGAGGTGCTGAAGGGACCGGCCGGCGCGCTGTACGGGGGCGGCGACGCTGGCGGCGTCATCAACTATGTGACCCGCAAGCCGAAAGCCACTGCCGAACGCCGCGTTGAACTGCAGATGGGAAACAAGGATTTCCGCGCCGGCTCGATCGAAGGTACCGGGCCGTTGAATGCAGCCGGCACGGTGCGCTACCGCGCCGGTCTGTATGGCGACAACGAGCAGGGCGTGCGCTGGAACACCGACAGTGAAAGCGTGATCGGCGATGCCTCGCTGGCCTTCGACGTGGGCGACACCGGCGAGCTGGTGCTGCAGTTCACCGACATTGCCCAGAACCTGGGCGGCAATCGCCTGCGCGGTGTTCCGGTCGATGACAGGGGCAATTTCCTGACCGACCGCCGCTGGAACCACAACGAGGCCAGCGACTTCCTGGACATGCGGGCCAAGGTGGCGCTGGCACAGTACCGTTTCGCGCCGCGCGACAACCTGGACGTGGATATTGCCGCGCGCTGGTTCAGCAACAACGAACACCAGATGTACCACGAGCCGATGGGCCTGATCGACCGCGACCGCGATGGTGTGGCCGAATGGATGACCCGGCAGCTGCGCAACCAGATCCGCGACAACGAGGCGTTCACCGCCAACGCCAATGCGGTGTGGCGGGTAAGCACCGGTCCGGTGGAACACAAGGTGCTGTTCGGTGCGGACGTATACCAGCTGGATGCGGACTTCACCGCGCAGACCGCCAACAGCGCCGACCTCGCGCGCGGCGCCGGCCCGGTGCGTGGCATCGACCTGTTCAATCCGGTGTATGGCGCCAGCACCTGGCACGATTACAACCTGTCCAGCCTGCCCTGGCGCAGCACCAGCACGCGCAGCAGGCGTTATGGCGGTTACCTGCAGGACGAGCTGGCCCTGACCCCGCGCTGGCACGTGCTGGCCGGCCTGCGCTGGGACGGTTTCAAGGACGACGACCGCCTTGCCGGCAGCAGCGTGGATGGCAACGACATCAGCTGGCGCCTGGGCAGTACGTTCACCGTTCGCGATGGACTGAACCTGTATGCCAACGTGGCCAGCGGCTTCGTGCCGCAGTCGGCGGCCAACCAGAATTCCGCCGCGGGCGGCCCGTTCGATGCCGAGCGCAGCAGGCAGTGGGAAGTGGGCATGAAATCGCTGCTTGCCGAGCGCCTGAGCCTGAACCTGGCGGCCTACCGTATCGACCGCAGCAACATCGTGCAGGCCACTGGCGAGGTCATCAATGGTGTGAACCAACTGGCGGCGCTGGGCCTGGTGCGCAGCACCGGCATGGAGATGGATCTGTTGGCCGACGTGACCGAGCGCTGGGTGCTGAACCTGACCTACGCATACAACGATGCGCGGGTGAAAGACGCAGGCCCCAATGGCATCACCAACGCCTCCGGCGATCGCTTCGCCAATGCACCGCGCAACAAGCTGGGGCTGTGGACGCGCTACGACCTGCCGGCGATCAACTCGGCCATTGGCTTCGGTGCCGACTACGTGGATGAGCGCATCAGCCTGGATGGCCAGCGCGTGAAGCCGTACACCGTGTTCGACATGAGCTGGAAAACCACGTGGAAGCAGTGGCAGTTCCAGGCCAACGTCAAGAACCTGTTCGACAAGGTGTATGCCGCCAGCGGATTCATCGAGCGCAACGGCCATTTCCCGGGCGAGCCGCGCCGGGTGTATGTGCAGGCCGGTTACAGCTTCTAGGCCAGCGCTGCAGAGCAACGCGGCGGGGAAGTGGCATGGCCACTTCCCCGACCGGCGTCAGCCCGAGCAGGACACCAGCATCGAGCGGGTGACCATCTGGGTGGAGGTGAAGCCGTTCTTGTTGCCCACCGCGATGGCATTGCCCTCATCGCCATCCTTGCTGAAAACCACGTAGCCGCCCGGGCACATCTGCCCGGCCTTCTCGTAGCAACCGCTCCAGGAACTGGAGCCGCTGCAGTCAATGGAAACGCCACGGCGGCCGTCGGGGGTGACGGTCATCTTGGCGGTGGTGCAGCCGGTCAGCGTGGCGAGCAACAGCAGCGGAACGAACAACTTCATGGTGACTCCAGGGATGGGAACTGCGAATGGGCGCCAAGGCTGGAGCGCCTGGATTGCGTGAACCTTGCGCCGTCCCCGCGGCGTCATCGCATCCCTGCATGACCTGCCGGCGGCTGTGCAGGCACGCCATGTTCACGCAATGTTCCTGTAATACGGTGCCGGCGCGTGCCGAACCGCCCTTCTGCGGCCTCTCCCTGTCCAAGCCCTGCTGATGCACATCCTGCTGATCGAAGACGAAGCCGAACTGGCCGCCACCCTCAAGTCCGCCCTGCAGCGCGAGCGCTATGTGGTGGACGTGGCCAATACCCTGGCACTGGCGCGGGAGGCGGCCCTGTGCGGCCTGCACGATCTGGTGCTGCTGGACCGCACCCTGCCTGATGGCGATGGCCTGGCGTTGATTTCCCTGCTGCGCGAGCGCAATCCCGGGGTGCCGATCATCGTGCTGAGCGCGCTGGGCCAGTTGCCGGACCGGATTGCCGGGCTGGATGAAGGCGCCGATGACTACCTGGCCAAGCCCTTCGCGCTGGAGGAGCTGTTCGCGCGGATCCGTGCTGCGGGCCGTCGCCCAAGCGGATTGCAGGTGGAGTCCATCAGCATCGGCCGATTGGTGTTCGACCCCGCCTCGGGCGAGGCCAGTGTGGGCGGCCAGCGGCTGGAGCTGCCGCGGCGCGAGATCCGGGTGCTGGCCGCCCTCGCACGGCGCCTGGGCCGCACCGTGCTGCGCGAATCCATCGAGATGGCGGTGTATGGCTTCGACGACGGCATCCATTCCAACACCCTGGATTCGCACGTCTCGCGCCTGCGCCGAAAACTCGCTGACGCCGATGCGGGCGTGGAGATCCACGCCATTCGCGGGGTTGGCTATCTGATGCGGGAAAGCAAGTGATGGCGCGTCGCCCGTCGTTGAAGCGACCGCTGATCGTCAAGACGCTGATCTACCAGTTGCTGGCCCTGCTGGTGGCCTTCTTCGCCCTGCTGATGGTGCTGGTGCGTGCCGACAGCGGTGGCTACTACACCATCCAGACCTTCGCACCGGTGGCGGCCGAGGCGGTGCACCGCGACCGCAACGGCGAACTGTACGTGCAGCACACGCCGGAGCTGGCGGAACTGCTGAAGCTCGTCCCCGGTGCCTGGTTCATCGCCGAGGACGAGCATGGGCACTACGTCACCTTCGGTCATGTGCCACCGGCCTATGCCTCGCTGGTCGGCGCCCTCGATGGCATCCCCTATGGCGACCTGCGCGGGCGTGATCGCAGCGATGGCCTGGCGGTGGTAGTGCGCCAGCACAGCGGACCGGCCGGCAAGCTGACCATCATGGCCCATGGCGAAACCGATTCGCTGACCATGCAGATGGCGTTGGCCGCGCACATCATCACCCTGCCGATCTTCCTGCTGCTGGCGCTGGCCACCATCATCCTGACGCCGATCATCGTGCGGCGGGCACTGGCCGGTGTCGAGCGCATCGCGCAGGAAGCCCGCAACATCTCGGCCAGCCGTCGTGGCATCCGCCTGACCGAGACCGCGGTGCCGGTGGAGATCGCGCCGCTGGTGACCGCCGTCAACGATGCATTGGACCGGTTGGATGAAGGACACGAGCGGCAACGCCGTTTCATCGCCGCAGCGGCGCATGAGTTGCGCACGCCGATCGCGATCCTGCGGGTAAAGATCGATGCCGCTGATGATTCGACTTCGCGCAGCCTTGCCGTGGAAGTCGCGCGTCTGGCGACCCTGGCCGAGCAGCTGCTGGACCTTCACCGCATGGAAGAGGACGGTCCAAAGGAAACCCTCAACCTGGCCCGGGTGGCCAAACGGGTGGCCGCCGATCTTGCGCCCCTGCTGATCCAGTCGGACAAGACGGTGGCGGTGGCGGTGGAACCCCACTTCCCGGTGCTGGGTGAGGCCGGCGCGGTCGAACGGGTGATCTCCAACCTGGTGTTGAATGCCGCCGAGCACGGTGGCCGCCAGATCATCGTGCGGGTGCAGGGCAGCTGCCTGGAAGTGGAAGACGATGGACCCGGCATTCCGGTGGACCAGCGCGAACGTGTGTTCGAGCCGTTCCAGCGACTGCGCCCACGCCAGACCGGCGCGGGCCTGGGACTGAACCTGGTGCGGCAGGTGATCGACCGTCACGGTGGCCATGTCACGATTCTGGATGCCCCTGGTGGCGGCGCGCTGATCCGCGTCGAATTTCCGCAGCACCCGGGCGTTGTCTCTGCGCCATCGGTAGAGCAGTGAGGACGTCCGCACATCGGTGACTGCCGCCTGTCCGTGCGCTGCAGACAGCGATGACACGCAAGGTTGCGGCAATGTTCGCTGCGCAGCATCGAATCGATGGCATCTGCGGTGCCATCGCGTTCCATCCTGACAGGAAGCCTGTACGTGACCGAAGGAGTTCCTCCACCCTCCTCTTCTAGCCGATCCCGCGCGACACCAGCTACATCTGGTTTGACCGCGGCTGCGTGGAATAGACGCTCGCATGCCGATCGCGCGCGCGGACTGCCGCATTGGCCACAGTGGCTTCGCGCGATCCCTGCGGTGAAGCGTCCGAACGTGCTGATGCGCCTTTTTGCCGCGCTGTTCCTGTTGCTGCCCGGCAGTGCACTGGTGGTTTCGACGCACCACCATGCACACGCAGCCCTGACCAGCGCAGTGCTGCTCTTCGTCGTCGCACATGCCGTGCTGCACGCGCTGTCCGCATGGCGATCAACTACAGCGCGAACCCTCCCTGCTGCTCTGCGCAACATGGACAGGCATGCAGCGTGGATGATGCTGGCCAGCGCGTGGGTCCCGCTGGCGATACATCGCGTGCACGCGCAGCCGACCAGCACACTCGCTGTCGCAGGTCTGGTGATCGGCACGCTGTGCCAGCTCTGCAGCATGCGCGTGACGTCCAACCGCCTTCGTAGCGCGCTGCTGGTGCTGGGCAGTGCCTTGCAGTTCGTCGCCGTGGCGCTGGTCATCGCCATGGAAGTGACCTGACAACCACGACAGCGCCGCAAGGTTCACGCAATCCATCACCTTGAGACTCGACGGCCATCCACGCCCGGTACCCGGCGCGTGCATCTCTCCTGCCGCGAGGACCACCGATGACCTGCCCCTTCTGGATGCTGTGCGAATGAGCACGGCACCGCGTAAACACCGCCGACTGCTGATGACCGCCGGTGCCGTACTGTGCACTGCCATTGCCGCCTGGTTCTGGCTCCGACCGGCACCGCCACCACCGCTGCAGTTCGCGCCCGTGGTGCGCGGAAACATCGAACAGGTGGTGGAAGCCACCGGCACCCTCAAGCCATCGCGACTGGTGAGCGTGGGCGCGCAGGTTTCCGGACGCATCGAAACCCTGTACGTGAAGCTGGGCGACAAGGTGAAGGCAGGTGACCCGATTGCCGACATCGACTCCCGTACCCAGCGCAATGCACTGCTGAGTGCGCAGGCAGCGCAGCGCACCGCACGCGCCAACCGCGATGCACTGGCCACCGATCTGCGCCAGCTCGAACTGACCCTGCGGCGGCAGCAACGGCTGGTCGCATCGCAGCTGGTTGCCCGCGCCGACTTCGACGCAGCCACCGCCAAGGTGGAGGCGACACGCGAACAGATCAAAGCGCTGGATGGAGAGATCGTGCAGCGGCAGACCGAGGTGGACATCGCGCAGACCAATCTGGAATACACCCGCATCACCGCGCCTACCGATGGCACGGTGCTGGCGGTGGTCGCC
This sequence comes from Stenotrophomonas sp. 2694, assembly GCF_040548715.1. NCBI lineage: Bacteria > Pseudomonadati > Pseudomonadota > Gammaproteobacteria > Lysobacterales > Lysobacteraceae > Stenotrophomonas > Stenotrophomonas sp. 2694. Next base: position 170,110 of record NZ_JBEPSG010000007.1, on the reverse strand, counting down.
CGTCAGGGGCAGACGGTGAACGCGGTACAGAGCGCACCCACCATCGTCATGCTGGGCAACCAGGACGTGATGACCGTCTATGCCGAAATCTCCGAGGCCGACGTTGTGCACACCACGGTCGGCCAGGAAGCCTTCTTCACCATCCTTGGCGATGCGGGCCGCCGCTACAGCAGCACGCTGCGCGACATCGCGCCAGCGCCCGAATCGATCACCAACGAAGATGCATCCAGCCTCACGTCACCGGCGTTGTCCGCCGGCAGCCGTACCGCCATGTACTACAACGGCCAGTTCGACGTGGACAACAGTGATGGGCGCCTGCGCAGCTACATGACCGCCCAGGTACGCATCGTGCTCGGCCGTGCCCACAACGTCCTGACCATCCCCTCCGCCGCGCTGGGTGCGCGGGCCGGCGATGGCAGCTACAGCGTGCAGGTTCGCGGTGCAGACGGGCGCGCCGTGGCGCGGCGCATCGCCATCGGACTGGATGACCAGATCCAGGTGGAAGTACGCAGCGGCTTGAAGCAAGGCGAGCAGGTCGTTCTTGCTCAAGCCGGCGACGAAGACGCCGCCGCACCCGCGCAGTGCGGATGAGCGCCCCCATGAGCGAGCCTCTGCTGAGCGTACGTGGGCTGCGCCGTGAATTCGCCGCCGGCGAGCAGACGCTGGTGGTACTGGACGGTGTGGACCTGGACATTCATGCCGGTGAACTGGTGGCCATTGTCGGCCAGTCCGGCTCGGGCAAGTCGACGCTGATGAACATCCTCGGCTGCCTCGATCGGCCCTCTGCCGGCGAATACCAGATTGCAGGACGCCAGACCGCGCAGATGTCGCCCGACGAACTGGCCGAACTGCGCCGCGAACACTTCGGCTTCATCTTCCAGCGTTACCACCTGCTGGCCGACCTGACCGCGCTGGGCAACGTGGAAGTGCCGGCGATCTATGCCGGCATGCCCTCCACCGCGCGCCACGCGCGGGCCGCCCAACTGCTGGCGCGGCTGGGCCTGGGGGAACGCATGCAGCATCTGCCCGGCGAGCTGTCGGGGGGCCAGCAGCAACGCGTGTCGATTGCCCGCGCACTGATGAATGGCGGTGCGGCGATCTTCGCCGACGAACCGACCGGCGCCCTGGATACACAGTCGGGCAAGGAAGTGATGAAGATCCTCGGCGAGCTGCATGCCGAAGGCCACACCGTGGTGCTGGTGACCCATGACATGGCGGTGGCCGAGCACGCCCAGCGCATCATCGAGATCCGCGATGGTCGGATTGTCGATGATCGTGCCACGGGTGCTGGCTCGGCAGCGGGCATGGCGCCGACCGCGATGCCGCAACGCAACGATGGCATCGGCTGGCAGGCCGTGCGTGATCGCTTCTCCGAGGCCTTCCGCATGGCCCTGCGCGCCATGAACGCACACCGCATGCGTACCTTCCTGACCATGCTCGGCATCATCATCGGCATCGCCTCGGTGGTGTCGGTGGTCGCGCTGGGTACGGGCGCGCGGCAGGCCATCCTGTCCAACATCTCTTCGCTGGGTACCAGCACCATCGAGATCTATCCAGGCTCCGGCTTTGGCGACCTGCACGCGGCGCGGGTGGAGACCCTTACCCCAGGTGACAGCGTGGCCCTGGCCGGGCAACCGTTCGTGGACAGTGCCACCCCTGGCGTAGCCACCACGGGTACCGCGATGCGCGGCAACCGCTCCGCCAGCGTGCAGGTGCAGGGCGTCAGCGAACAGTACTTCCGCGTGCATGGATTGAAGCTGGGCGAAGGCGCCTTCTTCGGCGCGCAGGGTGTGGCCGGCTACCAGCAGGTGGCGATCATCGACGCCAACACCCGCGCGCGCTTCTTCGCCGCAGCCGAGAACCCCATCGGGCAGACCCTGCTGCTGGGCACCGTGCCGGTGCGCGTGGTGGGTGTAGTGAAGAAAGATGCCGGCGCCGCCGGCGACGCCTCGCTGCTACGGGTATGGATGCCCTACACCACCGCCATGGCGCGGGTGTTGGGCCAGAGCCATGTATCCAGCATCACCGTGCGCGTATCCGATGCGATCAGCATGGAAGCGGCCGAGCAGGCCATCGCACGATTGCTGACCCGCCGCCACGGCAGTACCGACTTCTACATGAGCAACAACGCGCAGATCCGCCACTCGATTGAACAGACCACCGGCATCCTCACCATGATGATCAGCTCCATTGCCGCCATCGCGCTGGTGGTCGGCGGTATAGGAGTGATGAACATCATGCTGGTATCAGTGACCGAGCGCACCCGTGAGATCGGCGTACGCATGGCCGTGGGGGCGCGGCGCAGCGACATCCTGCAGCAGTTCCTGATCGAGTCGGTGCTGGTGTGCCTGCTTGGTGGTGTGCTGGGCATTGGCGTGGCGTTGCTGCTGGGCGCAGTGCTGGCACTGGCCGACGTGGGCTTCAGCCTGGTGTTTTCAGCAAGTTCAATCATCGCGGCGTTCGCGTGTTCCAGCCTGATCGGCATCGGCTTCGGCTTCCTGCCGGCACGTCGCGCGGCGCAGCTGGATCCGGTGGAAGCTCTGGTCCGGTAGGCGCTGCAATTACCTGTCGTGACGGCAGGTTCGCGCAATGTCTGCGGTGTGTACTGCAGCTACCGACGATGTCCGCACAGGAGCTGGACGATGTTTCTGAAAACAGGAAGGACTGTGCTGCTGCTTGTGGCGGCCGCACAACTGCTGGTGCTGCTGCCCTACTCGGGCGATGCCCATGCGCAGCGTGGCGACCGCCACAACCCGCAGTGGAACCAGGACTATCGTGACCGCGAGCGCGATGACTGGCAGCGCCGCGAGCGGGAACGCGAACGTGAGCGCCGACACGACGCCAAGGCCACAGGCGTAGTGGTGGGCGTCGTGGGCGCGGCCGTGGTGGCGGGCGTGATTGCGGCAGCGGCGAAGCGCGAGCGGGAAACACGCGATCGCGCCGATTACTGCATGAACCGCTACGGCAACTATGACCGCCGCACCGACAGCTATCGCGACCGCGATGGCTACACCTACCCCTGCCGCTGACTCCCTCGCTCAAGGACTACATGCAATGCATATGAACAAGACCGCCCTGTTGATCGCGCTGTGCGCCGCCCCGCTGCTTGCACAGGCGGCGCCAGCCGACCCGAAACAGGCCTATATCGATTCCACCTTCACCGCGATGGACAGCAACAAGGACGGTCGCGTCGACAAGGGCGAGTTTGCTACGTATCAGCAGGCACGCTTCAGCAAGCAGGCTGACTCGATCGATGCCGCGTTCGCTGCGATGGACAAGAACAAGGACGGAAAGATCAGCAAGGAAGAATCGACCGTGGTGCCGGAAATTGCGAAGTACTTCACGGGACTGGATACCGACGGCGATGGCTACCTGTCGCTGAAGGAAATGCAGCAGGCGATGGTGGCGGCGCAGACAGCCGACGCACCGGGGAAGTGACGGGTGCGGGGGCAATGGGAATACCCCACTGCCCCTTGCTGTGCACTATGCCAGGCGCATTGCCGGATGCTCGCGCACCTGGTTGTCCAGTTCCTGCTGCTGACGCTGGGACTGGGCCTGTTGCCGTTCTGCACTGGCCAGCTCCAGACGCTGCAACGACTGCTCTACCGGCGTCTGCACGGCCACATCGGTGTGCATGGAAGCCCTCAGGTGTGCCGGGTCGTTCATCTCGCCCTGCACCACGAACACGTTGCGGCCAGCTGGGCTGTCCGCCGTCTGCGCGCTGAGCAGCACATGGTCGGCACGGTCCAGGTTGTTCTGCCGGGCCAGGACCATCACGCTGGCGGTCAGACGTTCACTGCTTTCATCCGGCGTGCGTCCTGCTCTGGCATCGATGCCGGCGACATGCCCGCTGACCTGCTGCAGCAGACTGTACTCGGCGTGGCCCGGGCCAATGTCCGCCAAACGCGTTGGCGAACGCTGGGGGCCTGGCATGCCATCGACCGATGCAGTGAGCGGGCTGCGGGTGATGGAGCGGTAGGGATCTTCCGGGTGGAAGTGGGTGGCCTTCTGCTGGCGCTCAAGGCGGACTTCGCGCGCGTCGTTGAGCTCGGCGATGCGGGTCGGATCGGTGACATCGCGTTTGATCAGCAGGCCATCCAGTGAGCGAAAGTGAACCCACTTGTTGTCCTGTTCGAAGTACAGCGAAAAATCGTCATGCCTGCCGATAGCATTGGGACTGACTGCAGAAAGCTCGCCAACGGCTTGGAACTCATGCCCACCGAGCTTCGTCAGATACTCCCCTCCCGCCTTCCAGCCCAACTGGGTAATGGCATCCACGCTGGTGTTCTTTACGCGCGGGATGCCAGCCCCGTCGTTGTCGAGCATGTTGCTCCAGATCTGCTCGAGCTTCTGCGGGCCACTCTTTTCCATTGCGGCCTGAAGCAGCACGCGGGGTGTCCAGCAATTGGGATCCAGATGATGCTGATCGAAGGCGCGATCATGGGCCAGCATCACGTCAGCCCCAGGCAGGTTCAGCGCCAGGTCCGGGCGGCGTTCGGCCATCCACTTCTGCCGTAGCTCCAGATCTCTATCAAGCAGTGTCTGCCCAAACGATTCCCACTGGCGCTCGGTCAATTCGGCGTTCGGAAACCGGGAACCTTCATCTTGCTGCGTCCTGGCAACGCTTTGCGCGTAGCTGTTCGCAACCCTTCCTGGCAGGCTGTCATTCCTGACGACACCCAGTGCCAGCGTTCCGTACCCGTCCGCGCCCGGCAGCTGCGACAGGTAGTTCCAATAGAGCTCGCGGTTGCCATCCTTGGCATAGCTGCCAAGGATCCTGAGGTCATGTTCGGTCAATCCACTCATGCCTGAATCCTTCCTTGGATCAATTGGATCGGGTGCGCGTGATGACATCTCTGATAGCGTCTTCCATACGCTTCCAGTCCTTCAGGAAGGCTCTCTTGTAGTCCAGGGTGACGGAGAGCTTGTTTTCACTGTCCACGAAGTAGTGAACACAGCCGGCGGCAACCTCACCTTGCACGCTGATCACCTGATCACCCTCCAGCCGCACGCCGTCCTGACGAAAGCCCTCGGCATCACACTTGATGAACGTGCTGATCCGGCCATCGGCCTGGCGTGCGACGTACCAGTCCCTTTCGTAAGCTGGATTCCTGACGGGAGCCTTCCCATATCGCGCCTCGTAGCGCTTTGCGAACTCTTTCATTGCCGCCTCGTCGATGGCGTACGGCGTCAATCCCATCGTCTCAGACAGCGGGATTCGGAGATCGAGCCTATCCCTGGGATCTCCGCGTTCCACCGAATCCGCCTCGGTAAGAGCCTCGTTGGACGCGTAGCGCTCCATCAAGCCCTCGATGGGAACGCGATCAACGTAATTGATCCGAACGGAAATTTCCTTGCGGAAATCATTGGTCCTTGGATTAGCCCGCGCCCCCGGCAACGTCGGCGTCATGTCCGGCCATTCAATGACCAGCGAAACGCCTTCACCGGGCCAAGGCGCAATCTGGCTGTCCAGATAATTGGCAGGGATGCGGAAGGTATTCGGCCCCAGCTTCACATCCACGGGCGCGTCGGTGTAGGTGTGGCCGTTGAGGGTACGACCGGTCTGCGTTGCGCCAGGCATGACGGGATTCCTTTCATGTTCGGTGGATGGCGGTCGTGCGCAGGCACTGGCGCTGACAGCGACGGCGATTGCGAGTGCCAGGCACCGGCCGGAGGACATCGGGTGCATCGGGCCATTCCATTGCAGGGTTTGGCTCCACTATAGAAAGATTGAGATCGGTGGAACAGGCCCCGGGAATATCCCTTCAGGCATTTCGAACACTTCCGAAGTCGGCGTGACCTCGGTCCTCCGGTTCACAGACTGCTCAACGATCGAGCGACCCGGGATCCAGGTTCCGATGAATGAATCGACCAGCTTCATCCCACTCGGGCGGTGAAAGGTCCATTGATTCCGGATCGACAGCGTATTGATCCTCTGTCAGCGCCTGCAGGCTCTGCTGAATCGCTGTACGGAATGAGGAGACGTCAAAGTCCTTCGGCTTGCGTGACTGGCGACTCCAGTTATCGACCGCGTACAGTAGAGTGGAGCTATAGGCACCCCATTGAGCGACTGCATCGAGATGGCAGACCTGCGTCCATTCAAGCTGACCAACCGCCAGGAACGCGTGTTTGGATCGGTAATAGCGCGTTAGATCGCGTGTCGCCGCCATGGATTGCAGAACGGCTTCATCGTCCAGCGCACCGCCCATGCGATGCATCTCAAATCCGAAAATGAAACGGGTAACGGCGGTACCGAACTCCTGGGCGGCCAGATCCTTCTGCAGGTGCGCTTCTACCCGGTTGATGTCGATCCGCCAAAGTCCTTGACTGGCATCGAAACGCCATCCCTCCCTGAGGGCAGTGGCTTCGAAACATCCAGTTGACCAGGTTATCCGGTGCTGGAATTCCATCGGGGAATGTTCCTCTGCGATCCGTGCAAGGGCTACAAGAGGCAGCGCGTCGGCTTTGCCGGGAAAATGCCCCGCAACTTACTGGTCTCGGGTCAGGCGAAGATTACCGTCGGAGGGAAGCAGCACGCGGTACACCTGACGCTCGCCCGCGCCCAGCGTCAGATTCTGCGAGGTGGAAATGTTCGGGCAGAGACCACCGCCCGTTTCCAGTTTGAGGAAGTAGGCTCCCGGAACAACATGGAGCGTGGCTGCCTCGCCCTGCCTGATTGCCATCACCTTCTCGTTGTTGAGAGAGATGTCATGCGAGCAACCGGAGCCAAAGTAACCTTTGTCACGGCTGATATAGATCGTCGCCGAGCGCTCAGCAGACTTCTGCAAGTACTGCGGCAGGTAGACCCGCTCGGAAGGGATCGGTTTGGCCTGGGCCTCCGTCACTGGCACCGTAGAGCATCCGGCCAGCGAGAAAAGAGCGGCTGCAAATGTCAGCGCTACGACGTTCCTCATCCATTTCCCCAGATCGTTTTCCCGGAGTTTACCTGAGAGTCCAGCGGATCAGAGGGCGGGGAGCACGGGTTCACCGCCCTCATCCTGTCCGTGGCAATGCGCCGGCAAGTCAAGGGTCAAGACAGCGCTCTACCTGTAGTGACAGCGCCTCGCAGGCATCAAAAAGACCATCGACCAGCGCTGCTGACGGATAGGAGCCCGGATCGTCGTTCTCCCGCGCTACGTGTGCGGCGTGCAACATGGCAGTGAGCGCGGTGATGCCCGATGCGCTTCGAGTGGCCAAGGCCAAGTCGAAAGCACGACCGGGCGTGAGGCGGTTTTCGGACCACGGTGTGCCGTCCGCACGATGGCCTTTGCCGTGGCCTTGCAGGAACGTGAAGAACGCAGAGGGAGGCGCGGACTCGGCGACATCGCTGAGTGCGTCTTCCATCTTTTCGGCGAGAGCATTGGGAAGATCGCGCACGGCATCGCCGAGCAGCGCGTGCAGACGGGGATAGTCGGGAAGCAGGTCAGGCATGGCAGCAACCTCGCGGTGTAGCCACCTGCAGATGCAAGGTGGCGGACGGTGCGGGTTGGCGTGCCGGATACGTACCACTAAAGCCGGCGGATCGAGAGATCCCCACGCACCGCCCGCCATGGACTGGCAGACGGTGCATTGTCGTGATTACAGTTGCGGCTGCAACACGATCCGTAGTGATACGTAAGTTCGGGACGCCAATCCCGGCCGAGGCGGGTGCCTTGGCGAGGCCATGGTTGACTCATTGCGACGGCGATGAAAAGCAAGGAAAGCTCGTGTCAGTGCGCACCTGCGGATGTTGCGTCATGAGATGCCGACTTGCGCATTGAATGGCGCACTTTGCATACCGGATACCGCTGAGGATCTGGACGGGCCATGCGCAGCGTAGCGTCATAAGCGACACGTACCGCGTGAAACGCTGCGAGATACGGCCACACCCACCCTCAATGCGCAGAACGTCGCAATCTGCCCCGTCCGCGCTTGGTGTCTCGATCCGTCAGGGTGTCGTGGATACTTACAGAAAACGCTTCCACCGCAAGGGCTCAAAGGCCGCCCAGTGACGCGCTTACTCCATGGCCATCAAGTCCGCTACCGCTCATGTCAGTAAGGTCGTCTGCTTCAATCGATTTGGAGCTGACCGTGAATTTCACTTCCTGGCGCAACATTCTCGTCGCCGCTGGTGTGGCTATCGCACTCTCTGTGGTGGCCTACAAAGACCATCATCGCCATGCCCTTACCGACGGGCTCGACGGGCGGGATGCCGTGGGCCTGGTCACCGAAGTCACCTGGGACGAGCGAAAGGGGCGAGAGAACAATTTCGTCCTGAATGTCGAGTTCGAAACTGAAGACGGCCAGGAGCGGGTGGAGAAGATTGCGGTATCCAACAGGCTCGGCAATCAGATGCGTGCTTCCGACGAGGCCGAGGAGATTGATATCCGCTACTACCTCCACGATCCGTCCGTAGCGGTGGCCGCCGGAGATACTGACAATTCACTGCTGATGCTGTGGCTGGCCATTGCCTCAGGACTGGTCGCGCTGGGCCTGGCTACGGCGCGGCTCCTCAAGGGGCGGAAGGTTCAACCCGCCTGAACCAGCGCTCTTGAATCGTCAGCGACCGCTCGTAGGTCGCTGCGACAGGTGGGCTCTACCTTGCCCCCGGACGTCCTGTCCGAGACCGTCAAGCGCGCCAGATCTACGACAAGGCCAGGCCGCCTTCAAGCGAGGCTCAGTGCTGGGGAAGAGGCGCCGCATGACGACGGAATGGGCCAACTTCTGCGGGTACGCCTTGCCGTAGACATCCGAATGGCCCAGCAGGCTCTCACGCCTCAATCATCTGCGCCGCCATCGGAAAATAGCCATGGGGTAAGGCATTCTGAATGTGTGGTCCAGCGCTCATACCTTGGCATGAAGGGGCGAGACCTTGGAGCCCAACCGATGCGGGCCGTATAGTCAGATGACGCAGAGCAATGGAGCGCCGGTGAACATCGTCTCGCAAAGCCCCGAATCATCGGGTCGCATGGATGAAGGCCATGGAAATGAACAGTCAGCGAGACCAGGGCTGTCGCGTTTGCCCCCAGGTCTGGCGCAAGGCGCCGTGTCCCACAACGGAACCCCGTGTCGGGCCCACAAGCGATCAGGCCAGCCCTGTCTGCGGTTTCACGCTTTGAGAACCATGCTCCGTAGTCGCCCTGTACAAGCCTACCCCCGTAGTACTTCAATCAGCGACATGGACCGCTCATGCTGAAATTTCTTCCAGCCCTTGCACACGTGGCATTGATCGCGTTGATCACCCTGGCCGTTCCGGGCTGCAACAAGGAACGCTCGTACCCGGTCTACCGCGAGAATCCCGCACCCAAGGATGCGCTGCCGATTGTGATCCGGGTCCATGACGCGCCTGTGGACGTCCCAACCCCAAAAGTAACCGTCTTGTACGAGATAGACCCGCTTTGCCTCCCCCCGATCAACAACTACGAGGGCGTGCATTACGAACCTAAGTGGCACTCTGTTCAATTGCAGGTACAGCGCGTCAGCCCAACCGATTTCACCACCACAGCGTTCAAAGATGGGATGGCGGTCGCTGACTATTACGGGCGTGGCCCATGCAAATGGACGCCAAACACCCTGCAAGCTGCATTCCCAATGATCATTGATGGGCGCTCAATCTACGCAACAGTCGGCGTCTCTTTCCGGAGAATTGAAGAGGAAGGAGGCTCTACTACTTACGTAGAGAAGGCACTAAAACCCCTGATCCCAGGGCAGACACCTGAACGGGCGTGGACATTGTCTAAGACTATGTTCGATAAGCGCCCACTCGCTGATCACCCGAAGTACTTCCCAATTGAGATCTCCACACGGATTCAAGGAGACGCTCCATGAACCCTATTACCAGCGCCACGCTCTCGGACCATGCCTACAATGAGCTATCTCCGGATGCTACGTCCGTCACCATTGCAGGAATCGAGTACGAGATATTGGCTAGACGGGATTCCAGCACCGGCTACCAAGGTATTGTCTATCGCAAAGTTGAAACCGACGAAGTCATCATTGCCCATCGCGGCACCGAGTTCGATCGTCAGGCACTGCTTGATGGCGGCATCGACGCTGCGATGGTTACCGCGAGAATCAACGCACAACTCGACGACGCCCTGGCACTGACCCGGCAAGCTATCAAGCTGACCGATGAAAGGGGGATTGGGGCCGTGTACGTCACCGGCCATTCACTGGGTGGCGCGCTCGCGCAGATCACTGCACACCATTACAACCTCCCCGGCGATGCCTTCAATCCTTACGGTGCTGCCGGGTTGGCCTACCGCATGCCCGAAGGCCAACCCGCCAATGCGGCGCCCTTCACCAACCATGTGATGGCAGGCGACCTGGTCAGCGCTGGCGGCCCGCACTACGGTAAGGTTGAGATGTACGCGCTCCCGAAGGAACTCGAGGTTCTTCGCAACGCCGAGCAGGGCCAACGCGTCGCGTCCCTCGTAGCACCCGGATTGAGGAGCGGCCACGCCATCTCCGCTGCCGTGGCGGTCCAGCTGGGTGACTCCCATCGAATGGTTCATTTCCTTGACCGTATGACCGAAAAGGGGCCAGTGCAGTCCGTGTTGGATGACCCCAATGCCCGGGTTACAGATCCTGAAGACCTGCGCCGGATTGCCGACTACCGCAGTGACATCCACCAACTGCGCGCGGGAGTCACGGTGCTTGCAGGCGGTGGACCCGGACTCCTGCGCGACGGGATCAATTACCTGCGTGGCACCGAGGATGCTGGCGCCTACGCTCGCCGCGAGGCCGAAGCGGAGCAACAGCCCCGCAATGCGCTCAAACCCGGTGAGCGACTGGTCCAGGACCCAACTGACAAGGGCTCTCCCTCTCTCAGCAATCCGGGCTTCTCTCCCAAGAGCCCGTTGCAGCAAAGCATCGAATCCACCTTGGACAAGGCAGGCTTGGATCCCAGGAAGGAAGGCCATCCTGACCATTCGCTCTACCGGCAGATTCGCGACGGCGTATCCGCCGTGGATGCCAAGCACGGGCGCAACTTCGATGAAACCAGTGAGCGGATAACAGCCAGCTTGCTGGCAACGGCCAAGAACAGCGGCCTGGAGCGCGTGGATCATGTGGTACTGGGCAACCCGCCCAATAACGAGTCTGGCCCGCGCATGTTCGTCGTGCAGGGCGAACTCAACAACCCGGCACACCTGCGCGCATCGGTGGCGGTCAGCGAGGCGGTCAACACGCCCGTAGAGCATTCGCTTGCCAAGGTCGAACAAGTTTCACAGGCGCAACAGGTCGCGCAGCAGGATCATGCCCAAGAGCAGACGCGAGCAGCGATGCGCATGGGCTGAACGCAGTCAATCAGAGGCGATGTGGATCGGTAGTCCACCTGCAGAATTCATCAGCGAAACGCCCATCTGATAGTCAAACTCAGAGGTACTTAAGGCGACCTGCTGGCGAAAACCGACGTTCCTGTAGAGCCATGGACGAGGGTACCTCGGCTTCCTGTAAAGTCGCGCCAACAGAGCGAGCTTTCGCGCTGGGACAGGTCTTTTCTACAGGGAGGGAAGCATGTATCGCAGAACCGCATAGGTGCGATCAACGGAATGCGCGCCGTGGGCGTCATGGTTGACGAAAAGATGGCCGCCCATCTCAACACTGCTGAAACGGTGACGTTTGCCTTGAAGCCAGGTCGGCATCTGATGACCGCAACGGTGCTTGAGGCCTCCGGCCTGTGCGCGCTGGGCGTGACCAAGGCTGCGATCGCCAGGCAACGCTCCATCGAGATCCTCGTGGATGTGGACACCACGCGGAAGTATCGGCTTTCCTATCCGACGGTTGATTCTTCTCCGGTGATCGAGCCTGCGTTCTGACGACATTGTGTCGTTGCTGCACAAATGCAAACGCCCCTTTCGGGGCGTTTTTGCATTCTTGGCGGAGAGAGTGTCTGAGTTTAGGGCGTTCCCTAGCTTCCGTGCGCCTTCGCTAAACCAGTCTCAGCCCTTGCGCCAGCTAGGTTTCACCATCCGGGTTCGTTCGCAGGCTTTCGTGTGAAGTCGCGTCTGCCGGGTGGGTACATGGATGGGTAGGAAATGGGATTGAAGATCAATCGTCTGACGGCGAGACGGGTGGCCACGGTTACCGATCCGGGCTACCACGCCGACGGCGGCGGCCTGTACCTACAGGTGACCGCCTCGGGTGCCAAGAGTTGGGTGTTCCGCTATCGCTTTGAGGGAAGGCGCCCAGAGATGGGGCTTGGCCCGCTGCATGTGATCGGTCTGGCCGATGCGCGGGCGGCGGCTGATGCCGCGAGGAAGATGGTTCAAGCCGGGCAAGATCCCCTCGCCGGGCGGCGCGCAGCCTCGGTGGCCACGTCCTCCATCCCGACGTTCTGGGAGGCAGCCGTCGCTTACATCGCAGAGCGACAGGCCGGGTGGACCAACCCTAAGCATGCCGGCCAGTGGAGCAGCACCCTGGAAACCTATGCCAAGCCGCTACTGGGGGGACTGCGGGTGGATCGTATCGAGACCGACCACGTCCTAGCCGTACTGCGGCCGATCTGGACAACCAAGACCGAGACCGCCAGCCGGGTGCGTCAGCGAATTGAGGCCGTGCTTGATGCCGTCACGGTCCAGAAGAAGCGCTCCGGGGAGAATCCCGCCCGCTGGCGTGGGCACTTGGCCATGATCCTCCCAAAGCCGACGGCGGTGACGAAGGTCGAGAACTTTGCCGCCCTGCCCTATATCGAACTGCCGTCCTTCATGAAGGCGCTGCGCTCTAGACATGGCGAAGCAGCGCGCGCATTGGAATTCACGATTCTAACTGCGGCTCGGACAGGTATGACGCTGGGAGCCGCGCCAAAGGAGGTGGATCTCGCTGCCGGAACGTGGACCGTACCTAGCAATCGCATGAAAGCCAAGGTGGAACATACGGTGCCGCTGTCCAAGCCCGCGCTGGCGCTCGCCCGACCACGTATGGAGAGGGCCTTGTTGTTCCCCAACGAGCTCAGCAACGATCCACTCAGCGAGAACGCCATGCTCGCGCTACTGAAGCGCATGGGATACGGGCACATCACCGTCCATGGGTTCAGGTCGTGCTTCAAAGACTGGGCTAGCGAAACAACAGACTATGCCGATGACCTGTCGGAGGCCGCCCTAGCGCATCAGATTCGCGATAAGGCCAAGGCGGCCTACAAGAGAGGAAGCATGTTGGAAAAACGCCGCTTGCTCATGGAAGCCTGGGGAAGGTTCGCTCAAGGGCACGGGAAATGACTATCTTGTTAAGATCGTGTATAGAGTGTCCTGTCGCGCGGTTAAGCGCATGGGAGACGTCGTTGTGGCATTGGAAGATGGAAGGATCCTTGTTCGGTCGATCGAATTCGGCCAACCCCCGTTCAGAAAGCTCGGCAGCATGAGGATTGAATTTGCTGAGCGGGTGACTCTCATTGCGGGCCACAACGGAATCGGCAAGTCGACAATCCTTGGCCTGCTAACGAATACCTTTGGCCTGACCGGGGCCGAGCACAAAACTTTCTTCGGCGAAAGCTACTTCAAGAATATCGAAAAGATTGTTTACATTGCGAAAGAAGAAGCGGAAGCCTCAAAGGCGAACCCCAAGTCTAATCCGGTGGTTTCAGCCTCCTTCGGAAATATCATTATTCGAAAGCGATGCAGTATCACCGAACGGAAGCTGTGGAATCGCGCGCGGGTAGTCCCCCGCACAGTAGACGCCGATCCGAGCGACCCAGTGGGCCATTCGGCAAAGATTCCGCTCCCGACGATATATCTCGGCATGCGCCGCCTAGCTTCAATCGGGGAGACTGGTGACGTTGATCTGTCCAGCTCCCTCTTAAGCATGGATGAGGCCGATCGAAAAGTTATCGTTGATTTTGTCAAGTCGGTTATTCTTGGAATATCCGTAAATGACCAAGTCACGCAAACTCCGGTAAAAGCAGCGGGAGTGGTTTCGGTTCAGCCAGGTTTCGATGCCCACGATGCCATGGCAATCTCAGTTGGACAGGATAGCCTCGGCAGCATCGCTACAGCTTTCGCATCTTTTAGTAAGTTAAAACGAGATCTGGGCGACGCCTACCCTGGCGGCCTGTTAGTTATTGATGAAATTGACGTTGGGTTCCATCCGCACGCCTTAGAGCGCTTGGCCAAGGCAATTACCAAATACGCGCGGAAGTTCGATGTTCAAGTGGTTGCCACGACACACTCCCCGGCGCTTATCGAGTGCATCCACCCATCCGGGGGCGGAAATCAGAACACCCCGGACGCTGTCATTTACCTTCTTGACACAAACACTCCTCGAATCGCCGAGGATCAGTCATTGAAGTCCATTCTGGCAGATATGTCTTTGCGACAGGATATTCCTCCAGCAGTATCGAAGCCTAAACTCGGCATTTATTTTGAGGATGAAGAAGGTCGCCAGTTCTTCGATGAGCTGTACGGCAGGGGAAGGAAGATCTCGATTTCCAGACGCGCGGGAGTTTCGATTCAACCGATCGCACTCGGCGTCGGCGGGTCAAATTTACTCCAACTCCCTGACCATGACCCGATCTTCCGGGATCGCATTCTTGTTGTTGACGCCGATACAACAATCCCCAAGAAGTCCCGAGATCGCGGAAATACGGCGAAACTACCCTGCCCACCTGGTGCGCAAGGCACTGATAGATCGCCGGAAAATATGATCATCAACTTCCTTAAGGAACTGATGGACGCCAAGAGCGGTCCCTATTATAATTTGATGCTGAAAATAAATGTAGCCAACCCATCGAGCGATAAAATTCGATCAAAGTTCTTCTCGGATGAGGTCAAACTCAGCGACAGGGTTTCAACCAAGAAATGGTGGATCACTCACTGGCCTACATTGAAGTCTTGGAAAATTATCGACCTCTGGATAAGTCACCACTCCGCTCAAGTTTCCACTTTCATAAGCGACTTTGAAGCAGCGGTAATACGCACTGCCACTCGCCTCCAATAACGTTCAAAGGGTTTATGTACTCGAACAAGCTCTACACGCCACTACGATATCCCGGGGGGAAAGCGAGATTCGCTCCTCTGGTTACCGAGATCATTCAAAAGAATGACCTTGGTGGCGGCCATTATCTCGAGCCATATGCCGGGGGCGCCGGGCTGGCACTGATCTTGCTAATGGATCAAGTAGTCGAGCACATCCATATCAATGATTTTGATCCGGCAGTAGCAGCCTTTTGGCGCGCTGCTGTGAACGATGGCGAGCGTTTAATTGAGCTGGTTGCCAACGCTGACGTTACGATGGAGGCTTGGCATCACTGGAGGGCGGTGATGCAAGGAAAGACACCCGCCGGCGGCCTGGAGCGTGGCTTCGCTACGCTCTTCATGAACAGGACTAATCGCTCGGGGATTCTAAAGGGTGGCGTCATTGGAGGAAAAGATCAGGCGGGCGTTTATAAACTCGACGCCCGCTTTATGCGTGACAAGATTTGCAATCGACTGCAGCTAATACACGATAAGCGCGACTTCATTCATGTATATGAGGAGGATGCAATCTCCCTTCTCAGGCGCTGCGCTACAGTAGTGCCCAAGAAGACCCTCGTATATCTTGACCCTCCTTACTACGTGAAGGGTGCCGGCCTGTACAGAAACTCATACAAGCACGAGGATCATTCAGAAATAGCAGATTTCCTAAAGACCGGGGAGCTCGGTCTTCCTTGGATTACCTCGTATGACAATGCGACTGAGATACGAGAGATGTATGCGAACGAGACGAGCGTTACATATGGGCTAAATTACACCGCTCAACGCCGCTATGTGGGCGACGAGGTTATGTTCTTTAGCGATGAACTCTCGCACGTCCCTGTTAGCTAATCCAAGCTTGAATGCCATTGGGCCTTGCGGGTAGCCAACTAGACTAGAGATCTATGGCCGGACAATTCCCACCTCGGGCCCTGACCAAGCGCTCATCGGGCTCTATGCGCCGAGCCTCGTTACCATCTGCGACTGGCGCGGCTCCAGCGCTTCCTTGACCCGCTCCAGCTCTCTTGTCCTCGCCTCAGCCAGGCGCCGGGCCTGCTGCAGCTGCGAGGCCACGGCAATGCCATGCCCAAAAGAAAAGGCACCGGATCCCGGTGCCCTTCTTAGAAGCCAGCAACTTAGAAGCCAGCAACGCCTACGAGGTAGTGAGGTTGGCCCTCATCCAGTCCCTGACGCTTTCCAGCTTCGCTCCGGTCTTCGCGTTGAAGGTCTTTTCCATTCCCCAAGATACGCCCCTGCCCTGAGCGAAGGCAGCGCGGTACTTCTTGATCATATTCGACGGGTCGTCTGCCAGCTCCCGAATCAATCGCGGAACGTCCCACACAGCGAAGTCGAAGGGGGTGCCAAACTGCTCCTCCAATATGGCCGGCAACGCTTCATACCGAATCGTGTCACCCGCAAGATAGACGATCTCGTTGCGAATCGCGGGCGTATGGAAGACGATCTGAGCGGTCATTGCGCCAATGTCATCCGGCGTGGTGAGCGTCACAGCGTTAGTCGGCGAACCCAGGGCATTCACCCTCTTTCCCTTAAGATCGATGACACCAAATTCGGGCTCGAAAAGATAGCTCGTGAACATCCCGGTGGAAATGACAACCCAGTCCATGGCGGACTGAGAACGCAGATAGTCGCGCACATCGAGCTGGGCATCGAACAGATCCTGCGGACCACCTCGCCCGATTGCGTCGAAGTCCACACCGAACTGCCAAGGGAAGTACCTCGGGATACCCGACTTCACTGCAGCACGCGCAACCTTCATCGGCGTGTCGCGGCCAGCCGCGTAACCCGTGCAGCCAATCACGGTGTCGTACTTGGAGAACATGGCCGCCAACTCGTCCACAGTGGCAGCCACTAGGTCGCCAGAAACAATGGCCACACCCAGCGAGCGGATTTCATCAACCACAACTCGCTTCTCAGGCAAGTCCGAAGCAATGGAAGCGGATCGGAGCATCACGCTGATGCTTGCGCCGTGCTCCTTCCCTAGACGGGCGAGATTCCGAATAACTGGCATTCCGAGCTCACCGGCACCCAGGACCAGGATCGCGCGGGATTGGATCGGGGTAGACATTCAAACCACCATGTGTGTGTACGATGGCGGCGATTCTGGCCCCCTCCTCATCGCGACGTAAGAAGGCACACCGATGATACCGACCGTACCGTTCATGAGTTCTGACGAGCTCCTGCGGCATTCCCAATCGATATGCGACGGCATGAGCGCGGACGACGACGGCCTTCGGCGCGAGGTTCTTGCGCACGCTGGCAGCCGCTGGTCGCTTGGCATCATTCATGCCTTGGGCGTGTACGGAACACTGCGTCACGCCGATGTTGCGCGGAGGATGAAGGGAATCACCCAGCGCATGCTGACACGCACCCTCCGCCAGCTGGAAAGGGATGGCTTGATCTACCGACACGATTTCCGAGAAGTTCCCCCTCGCGTTGAATACAGCATCACCCCGCTGGGCAAAGACCTTCTAGTTCTGATGATTCCCATGTGGACTTGGGTCGTGCAGCACGCCGAGGAGTTCCGACACTGCCGCGAGATCTACGACAGCAACCACGCCTCCCTTGTACCTGACTCGCCTGAAGACAACGAGTCTCAATAGCGGGGAATCACCTCTCCTCGTTCCTCCCTCACCCAAGCCTTCAGCGGGGCCTTCGCTCTGGGCTTCGTCACCGCCGGCGGACGGATTGGCGCCAAGGCTTCCTTGACGCGCTCCAGCTCCTTCGCCCCCGCCTCGGCCAAGCGCCGGGCCTGCTGCAGTTGTTCGGCTGTCGGCGGAAGGCCGGGCAACGGCGGTAGAAGCTCCCTCGGGGAGTCGTCCACCATCCGAGCCACAGCGGCTCGCAGCCGCATCTCTGGGTAGAGCCTGGCCGCGCACCACCGCTCGGCGTACCGCTTGCCCTGGTCGACGCTCGCCGCCCATACATCCTTGGTCTGCCACATCTTCCGGGCATCGAGATGCACTCGCACCCCGCGCTCCTTCGCCGGCGAAACCTGGGCAATCTGCCGGCCGCCCCACCACAGCACCCAGGTATCCCTCAGCTGGACCCAGCCAGAGGGTGGTGGTGCTGAGCGGAAGCCTTGGTAGCCGTGCATCGGGAGCATGGGCGGAAGGATACGGCTGGGCGTCGCACAGCCTGCGAATCGCCAAGTTCCCAGCCTGAAGCGCTCACACTTCGACACGTGTCACATCGCTGGCCACCGTGGGGCTTTACCTACACCGGCCCGGGCAGTTTTCCGATTGCACCTATGCACAGGTGTTGCGACCGTGCAGCGGCAGTGCAGCACTACCCTACTCATGGAGAGATGGAAGTGAACTCATCGCATAACGATTGCAAAACTGCCCGCTCGAACCCTCGCCGACTGTTGTTGGGCGTGTCCCTTGCCCTGTTGTCAGTCGGCTTCGCTCAGAGCGCGTTCGCCGGTCAGTGGGTGCCAACGGGTCGCCTGCTCTGGGTGGATTCAGAGACCATCCAGCCTTATCCGGTGGCCTATACCAATTTCTGCCAGGGCGGCGTGGATGGGCCCAGCGGCGTCTACACGTACGGCGACTGGGGTCCGGAAGGGCTGGGCTCGTGCCCGACCGACGCGTACACCGGTTTTCAGAATATGAAGGGCACTGTCGGCAGCTGTAGACCAGATCCCGAAGCCGTTGGTGGCGGCTATTCCTGCGAGGAATACCACTACACCTTCAGCGGTCAATCTTTCCCAGGCCCGATGCCGGCGACCTGTAGCTCGCCGGGAGCCTATGGCGTCGGCAACTACTACCGTACAGAGCTTGTGTACTTCGGCTCTGGCGACAATCCCAACGACTACTACGACAGGTACTTCCAAAGCTCGACCGAGTACGTTTGTCAGTAGTCGGCCCTCCTGGCACCCAGTTGTATTGTCCCCGCGCCAGCGGGGACAGCTCACGCTTCCACCAAGTAAGAACCGCCCCCGACCAGAGACCGAAGACAGTGCAGCCGGAGCAAGGATGCCGTCGAAGCCCAATCAGGGGTGCCGCAATCAACAAGGGCTCTACACTCGGGCGAGCCGGCGCATAGCGCAAAGCTCCAGCACAACGGAGGCTGTAGACTTCGGCACCATCAAAAGGACGCTAAGGAAACGAGCATGGCCGACACAGGGTTGTTCCTCCTCAGCGACGTTCTGGGGCAAGAAGACGACAGTGGTCGGCTGCTGCAGGTAACCCAAGTCGTGTGCCGCTGTCTGCAGTGCTCGTCCCGGTTCACCGGACGGCCCGATGAAGGGCTCTTCGATCTCCCCGGTGGCGCAATTCTCAGCTGCCCCAAGTGCCCAAATCGGCAGGCTATCAGCCTGGCCAGATTCGCCGACTTCTTGCAGAAGAGGGCTTGACCCTCAAACGCCCGGACCTTCTGCTGGCATCGCCGCTCAAGCGGCGATTGCGTACGGTTCGACCAGCGCTCTCAGCAGGTCCATCCCGGTCGCGCTCGCGGCATCGGAATCGCTGCGCTGCTTGAAGCCGGTCCAATCTGCATGAGCAAGGCTCCGCAGCTCCGACGGCTCGACAGGGAGCCAGCGCATCGGCCAGAACGGAAGCCGCCGGTAGCCCGCCCGGCCTCGCTGCAACTCAACCAAGGCGGAATGGCTCCGTGCGCTCAGAACTCGGGAATAGGCTACCGACAACCCATCCTCCGGCCCTTCGAGGTACTGAAGAAACCGTTCGCCATCGAAGAGCAAAACGCCTGTCACCCCGGCATCTCGATTGAACCGGCATGCATCATCTACGATCGCATCCAACTTGCCGTCAGACTGCCCTAGTCGCCCCTGCGCGATCGACGGACCTACCTCGCTCGCATACACAATGGCCCTTATGGGCATGGCGCACCTCCTCGCTGAGAGGCAAGACCCTAACAGCCGAAGCCGCAAATCGGTGTAGATGTATGGGCTGAATCCGTAACGATTCAGCTTCAAACTCTTGCTGAATTCGGACCCCCGTCACAAGATCTACTCGTCCCACCCTGCAGCATGCAATTCACCCCTCGGTACACGGCCATGCCAGACACAGGTCTTTTCTACGTTCTCAACATCGACCCGATGCGCGATCAGCAGGGGAATATCCAAAGCGTCATCGCCATCAGCGTCCGCTGTAATAGTTGCCAGCACGTCACTCACTCGACAGGCCCCAGCCTCGGATCCATGCCGGGCGGAACCCTTCTCGCTTGTGCCAAGTGCGGCGGGCGCCAGGCCGTGAGCAATGCTCGGCTGGTTGAGTGTGATCACGTACTGGGTACTCCCCTCTCCCAACCCCATAGCGCCTGAAGAGCACCGTGGGCAGCGAATCGCAGCACTGGCCTGATCATTAGAGTGGCCCGAGGTCCTTCACCACAGCCTGCGCATTCTGCAGATATCCGGCCAGCAACCGACCGCCCGCCACCACTCGCCCCACCCGACTGTTGAGCCAAGCGGCTTGGATCTTTCCGGCTGCGAGCAAATCGGCTTCGGCAAAGCTATCCGGCCTACCAGCCAGCGGTTCTCCAGGCGAAGCCAAGCCCCCCTCCAGGGGCTGGACCAATGTTTTGCGCGAAGTGTCGCTCTTCGCATACGCCGTGGCCACCATCCTGCCGCCCTTCGGTGACCAGCCCCCGAGCACCAGCTCCGTGCCGAGCTGTTCGATCGGCAAGCCGGCCTCGCTTGCCGCCTTCTCGTAGCTGGGCCACAACTGGTCCATTACCAGGCCGAGCTCGGCGGATAGCTGCTCCATCGTGAAGTCCGCGCGGTAGCTGGCCTGCAGGACCAACTCATAGATGCGGAGAAAGAACTGGGTAGAGCCCCGCGTGGCCAGCACTAGGTTGTGCTGGGGGACCAGCAACAACTTTGCACCTGAGGAATGGGCACCCGTGCGGGCATCCTCAGCAAGGGTATCCACCGCGACTGCGAGGTGGTCACGAGTGAGCAAAACATTGAGGATGCTCATAGCGGGCCCGTTTGGTTGCTCGCCAACTATCGCTTCCCCGCCAATCCCTGTCGAGCCCGCCATGAGCGCAGAAATCACCGAGATCCTAGACCGCCTTCATGCCTGCGAAGCCGGACTTGAGGTGCATCGGGGCTACCTCAAAGCGATGGAGTACGCTCTCCGTGTCTTGGTTCTTACCCATCAGGATCCAGACGCCCTACTCCACACATGGACACGGCTGCTCCCCTCGATTGCGAGTACTCACTCAGGCGACGGCGGTCCAGTGTTTGTCGCCGCATTCCAGCAATCACTGACGGTTCTAACCGAGCAGATTGGGCTAGATAGCAAAGAACGCTAAGCCGCCAGCCGGTGCTCGTAGAACGGGTGCCGCTTGTCGTCAAAGATCCGGTACAGCGCCGCCAGGTCGGCAGGATCAGGGTTCAGCCAGGCGTCGACGTGCTCGGGCTTGATGTTGATGATCGTCCGGTCGTGGCCAGCGGCGGCCACCTCGGGTTCCGGGTCGTCGGTGATCGCGGCAAACGACAGTAGATCCGGCTCCTTGCCGGCCGGGTCCACCCAATGCGACCACAGGCAGGCCACCAGCATCGGCTCGCGCGTGCGCGGGGTGAACTGCACTACCTGGTTCTTGCCGTCCGGCCCCTCCACGTTCTCGTAGAAGGTATCGACCACCATCAAGCCGTGGGTGTGGCCGAAGGCTGGCGCCCAGAACTTCTCCAGGCTGTCGCGGCGGGCGTTGTAGGTGCCGGGGAAGCGCTGATCGTAGTTGGCCGGCTTCCCAGCTAACCTGCACTGGTAGCGCATCGGCTTGATCGTCAGCTTGCCGCCTTCAGAGACGATCACCGGGGCGTAGATCCCGGGAAAGATCCGGCTGTCCCGGTCCTTGCCTTCGGTGCGCTTGAGGCCGGCCAGCTTGCCCATGGCGCGCTCGATCTTGTTGCCAGCGATCCGCACGTCCTCCCGGGCCTTCTTCGTTTCCTTGGCCTGCAGCGATCGCTCGGCATCGGCCAGACGTTTCCGGTTGGCAAACAGCTCCTGTTCGAGGATGGTGGCCTCGGCCTGGTTCCATTGCTGGATCTCTGCCCACACGGCCCGCTCTGCCGGGCTGGCGCCGGCACGGAAGGCGTCATCCATCGCCTTGGGGGTCTTCGGGCGCTTCTTACCCGGGTCGTGGGCGTACAGCGCGACGAACTCCTGCAGCGACACGGTGGCACCGGTCATGCGGACCAGCTTCTGGTAGGCGGCTTCGATTTGGGCGGAATAGCACATGCTCGTAATCGAGCTCCTTCGGGCGTTCAGTTGGCGTGATCTTGGCCTCTGCACCCTCAAGTATCGCCAGCCGGCTCTTGAACGAGCCGACGCACTCAACCATGGCTGCCTCATGCAGCTGCAGCTCCCGGAGAGCGGTCACAAGGTGGGCGATCAACTGAGCTACGCCTAGCGATCCAGCCGGCAAAGAGCGGTGCGTAGGGCTTTCCCTACACCAATCCGAGAAAACCACCTATCGACTTAGGCAAAAAGAGCTGGGATGGTTTGAAAAATGAAAGATTTATGAACAGCAGAGTCGTGATGCTGTGACTTGCTATCGCGCTAATCGCAAAGGAAAAAAATGAATCAGAGAACCAGAGTCTTAATTCTCTCTGCGTCGATCATCGTGGTCGCAGGAGCTATCTGGTACGGCTTGACATCTACGCCGAAGGCCTCAATTGGGCCCGCTTCCCCTTCGGATTCCGCAAGCCATCGAGTGCAACGCTCGTCGGGAGACGCGGCCATCCCCCGCTCTGCTACGACAACCTCGGCGCCAAGCTCGCCGGCCAACAGAGCGATCCGGATCAGACAACTATCCGGAAAAGCCTTTGCAGTTGAAGACTTTGGCCCGATACCGAGTGGCACTGTGGACCAAGTAATTGCAGAGCTTTCGCCGCAGGCCCTCGCCGGTGATGCCACAGCCTCCTATGGAATATTTCTAAAGCTCAACCAGTGCGCCGACGTAACTCGACGCGCATCCCGAGGAGCGAATTTAGGCGTAGCTGCCGATGTCGCCAAGGCCTGCATGGATATGTCGGCAGAGACTGAAGCAAGTTCCAGCAAATGGCTATCCCTTGCTGCCGAACAGGGGAACATTGGAGCACGTCTCCTGTATTCAGCCGACTCCGAGTCAGCTCTTGGCGGACCCGCTGAGCTCCTCCGAGATCCGGATCGCACCAAGGAGTACAAGCAGAAAGCCACTGGCTATCTGCAAGAGATGGCATCCCAAGGAAACGTAGATGCGCTGCTACAACTTGGGAATGCCTACCACGCTGGGGTGCTTGTCGACGGCGACCTGGTCACAAGCCGAGCATATTTCGAAGCCGTTCGACTGGCTGATCCTTCGATCGTCCCAGCTTTGCAAGTAAGCACTTTGGACAAGGCACTGAGCGCACAACAACTATCAATGGCTCTAAGAAAAGGAAATCAAATACATGATTCGTGCTGCCGATAGATCCTCATTCAGAATTCCTCGAAGGAAGGCGGTATTCATTCTAGTTGTCGCCGGAGGCCTAGCACTTGCAGCTAGTACTCTTGCTTTCGAACGCGGCCCATACCTTTGTACTGATTGCGCCGTAGCTTCGCCGGTTCCGGACGCAAGAACACTAGAGACACTAAAACGTTCGCGCGCTCCGATTGACTACGTACCGCTATTCGCATGGGCGACGGGAACGACCTACCAGATCTGCAACCCAACCCATTGCACTGTCTATCATGAAAATTTCGAAGGAAACTGGGTAGGCGAAGGTCAAACCGTGCGGCAAGGCGAGCTTCCTCAACCCATCGATGAAGGCGACGGCGGGGGCGGTGGTGGGGGCGGCATGGGGGATGGGGGCGGGCCTGGCGTGGGCGGCGGTGGGTTCGGGGGAGGGGAATGTTCCGTCCACCCCAGAACCGGGAATGCCTGCTCCACGGTGAATGGCATCAGCCACTGCCAAACATTCGATGACAGCTTTGTGGACTGCGGATTCGGCTGATCGCTAATCGCTGATTCTAGAAACCAATCTAGGTCGCCTAGGGCTTGCGTGGCACCGGGCGACCTTCTTCTATCCGCCACCACGCATACGAGAGCCAGCAGTCCTCAAAAAACCTTTAAAAGGAAGCGGCATAGCACATGACCGCAATCTAGCCGCACGTGGCGTTGTCGCGGCGTAATGGACCTGCCGTCAGCCGAACCCCAGCGGCACCTCGGTCAGGTCTACGATGAAGATCGACGCGTTCTGAGGCCCCATCGTTACGCCGCCAACCGGGAAGGTGTTGGTGATCAGCGTTTGTTGGGCAACCTGCAATCTCGAAACGAAGATCCGGTTGTCACTGGTCATGTGGAAATAGTCGGCCGTCATGGTGCATCGGTCCTGCGATACCGAGTTGTAGTAGAACCGCGGTGAAGGGATTGCAATTCCGATCTTCGTGCCCGGAAAGAACTGCCCTATTTCAACGGGTGGACCTGGCACTGTTGGCACAGGCACCACCTGGAGAACACGAAGTCCCTTTCGCCTTGAGTCGTAGAACACCGTGCCGTCCTCGCCGCGCATGCGCAGTCCGACCGGGCCGGCCGCTGCGCGCTCGGCGGCACTGAACGTGTAGTACTCGAGCACCTTGTTCGGTGCCGCGCTCGAGGCGTACACGCCACACGTAACCTTGCTCTGGACCAGGGTGAATCCTGTGTTGGTCGACATAGCATCATTGATGTAACGGCAGACGTGGAGGTTGGTCGTACCGTTCGTTGATGCCAGCACACCACTCGGAGACCATGACCCAAACGGTGGAGAGCCGCCGGTCGCGCTGCCGGAGAAAGTGCCAGTGTTGAGCGTCCCCGACTTGGCCAGCTGGAGGTTCCGATACCCGAGCCCGATCTGGATCTGCCCGGTGCCCTGATTGCGTACGCGCAGACCTACAGCCATTAGCTGTATACCCCATAGTGCAGCGTGATGCCGCCGACAGTGCTCGTGGTCGGCTGACTTGGAAACATCTCCATCCTGACGTGGTAGTTCACCACGTCAGGTTCCCAGTTCCAGGTGATGCTGTTGCCCGATATCGTCACTGATGGGACCAGCATCCCGTACGCCGATCTCTGCCCTTCGCACGTGAAGTAGTAGAAGGGCTCCCCGCCCAAGAAGTCGTTGACGACCAGGCCCCCATTTGCCTCGGGCGGAGCGACCCATTTGTTGTTGGAGTTCACCGGGTTGTAGAGCGGGAACGTGTACGACCCGATCATCTTCGACAATTTGGTGGTGACCGAGGACTCCACGTAGCCGTTTTCGTTTCTCACCCGTAGTCCGACATCAGCCATTACAGCAAGACTCCAAGCTCCACGGCGGGGACGCCGTTGGGGTAATAGACGTAGACGCCTTGGTTGGTGACGTTGAGCCTGTAGCCACCGGCCACTGTTCCATTGAACTCGAAACCACCACCGGCGCTCTTGTTGATCCGCCAGCCGGTCTGCCCCTGCACATAGTCATCGGATTGAATCACGCCGCTGATCTTCGCGTTGGTGATCGCCGCGTCGGCTATATTGGCGTTGGTGATCCACGCCGTTCCGATCAACGCCTGGTTGATGAAGGTCTGCCCGCCTTGGATGACGAACGGCGCGGTGACATTCCCGTTCACCACGTTGATGACGCCAAACCGGTCGGCCTGCATCAGGATCTGGCTCTGGTAGCTGCCATCTGGCTGCTGCTCGACGCCAAGGCCCATGCCCGCCATGTAGATCTGACCAGCGCTGGTGATCTGCGCCTTGACCGTATAGGTCGCGCTGATCCTTCCATTGAGGTCGACAATGGCTTGGCTGGTCTGCTGCACCGATGCCTGGACGCCGCCGAGGTCGATATCACCAACCGTTGCCTCGACGGTATCCACGCGCTTGGCCAGCGACCGATCTGCCTCAGCCATGACCGTCTGCACGGAGGTGCTGCCCGCAAACACGTTCGTGTTGCCAGCCCCCCAATCGCCATCACCCGCGCCTTGGGTATCCAGCTGCGCGAAAAGGCCATCGGTCTTGCGCCCCACGGCCTGCAGGCCGGTCTCTGGATCGTTGACGGCCAGTTCAAGCGAGTCAACTCGGCCCACCACCGCGCCGGCCTGTGCGACGGCATCACCCACGTTCAGCCACTTTGAGCTTGGTGGCTCCTCATTGCCCGGCCCGGTTCCCTGCCAGCTCCAGATCTTCCCGTTGTGAATGACGGTCTGGCCCGGCTCGTAGGTGGCATCAGCAGCCCAGATCAACGGCACAATTCCGCCGATGCTTTCAATCTCCGTCAGAAGCTCCTGTCCCAGTGCGCTCTTGTTGATCAGCCCGGAGAAGTAGACGTCATAGAGGGTCGCATCAGTACTCGCCTCCCCCATCACGCCCGCACCCGTCGGATACCACGGGCCGATGTTGCCCGTCCTGTCCACCAGGCGTGCCCAGAAGTAGAAGCGCGCACCTGCAGCCAGGCCGTCCAGCTGCAGTCGATTCTGAGGGTAGGCGTAGTCACCGAGCTTTACCGCCGTTTCGCGATCCGGCCCGGTGCTGCGCCAGATCTCCGTGCGCTGCGTGTCGGTAGCGCCCGGCGGAAACGCCCATGCCAGCTGGATTCCGAACACGATTGGTGTCGTTGTCAGCGACGTGACTGCCGGCGGCGGTTCGGTCTTGCCGCGGATGTCGGTAAGCATGCTCGTCGCTGGGATCGACACCGCATTCAGGGCATTCACCGCGCGCACCCGCGCGAGATACTGGCCGGCGTAGATGCCCGGCACATCGATGCTTGTCGTGCCCACCCGCCCCGCCCGCACCCAGTTCAGGTCGTCACGCTGCCATTCCACGTCATAGGCGATAGCCTTGTCTGCCGCGTCCCACTGGATGGTCAGCGTGGGCGTGGCGATGCCCTGGTCAATCATCACGTGCGACGACAGGGCCACATTGGTCGGCGGCGGCTGCACGCTGGGCGGGATGATGCTGATGGGTGGCAGCTCCAGGCGCGTACCGTCATCGATCGCCCCATACTTCCCAGGGACGTGCTTCAGGCCCGTGATGTTGTAGGTCAGATCCTCGCCCTCGGCCACGCCGACAACGCGGAACAGCTGCAGCGCCAGCTCGCTGGACTCGGTCGCCCAGATCGACTGGGCCACGGGAATGGCCGACCACGGGGCCGCGACGGTCACTACACCGCTGGCGCGGTCCACGCCGGTGATGGTCCTGCCTTCAATCTTCCCGCTGGGAAGGGTCGCATGCAGCACATCGCCAAGGGCCATTTCATCTGGGATGCGGTCGAGTGTCAGGCTTTCGGCACCAGCGGTGCGCACGCGACCACCGTTGCGCCGGCCTGAGCGATTCGGGTCCGCAACCTGGATCACATCACCCGGCATGCAGTTCAACGCATCCATACCTACCGCGAAGCTCACCGTCTCGGTTTCGAGGTTCTCGGTGTAGAGAATGTGGTTGCCGACACGCTGGGCCTGCGCACGCGAATGGCAGCCGATCGCCGTTACCTCAGTCTGGTTGACGCCGTAGCGAGCGACGCCTTCGCGGTGCTGCACCGGCTCGACCTTCTGCCGACCGAAGTCGTCAGGATCGGTCCACGACACCAGTGCAACCGTATGCCGAGCTTTGCGGCCGCTACCCTCATAACGAAACCGGCCACCGACAACGTTGGCCTGGCTGAAGGTGGCGCTCGGATCCTTCGGCATGTCGGCCGAGGCCATGACCTGCCCCGCCGCATAGAAGCTGATGCCGCGGAACATGCTGGCCATATCCTGCAGCACGCGATACGCATCCGCCCTGCTCTGCAAGTAGAGACTGCAGGTGAATCGAGGCTCACGCCCGCCGAGGCCATCGCTCACCAGCTGATCGCAGTACTGGGCGATCTGATACAGCCGCCACTTGTCCACCCAGTCCAGCGGGATGCGGTTGCCCAAGCCGAAGCGATCGTTGGTCACGATGTCGAAGAACGCCCAGGCCGGATTGTTCGTCCATGCCGACTTGAACGTTCCGTCCCAGGCGCCGTTGGTGGTGCCTGGCCCGCTGGTCGAGTAGATCCGGCTGATTGGGTCATAGTTTGCCGGCACGCGAACTATGCGACCCCAGATGCGGTAGGAGCGCGACGGGATGCTCTGAAACGCGCTGGCATCAACCTGCACTGCTGCCAAGGCGCAGTTCGGGTAGCGAAGTTTCACGTCGATGATCTCGGTGATCGAAAGCACGTTCACCGTGTCCGAGATCAGCGAGTTGTTTCGGTTCGGCGTGATGCGCCGGATGCGCACTTGCCACTGCGACCCCGCTGGCAGGTCAATTCGACGGCTGCGCTCATACTGGGAGGTCGTCTTGCCGGTGATGGCCTCGGTCAGCACCGTAGTGAAGGCACCGCCGTCAACGGCCAGGTCCACCGCGTAGGTGATCGAGTAGCCTTTCCGGTCCCCGTTCTCGCCATCCACCTCCTGCAACGCGGGCACGGCCAGCCGGATGCGAACGGCGGACAAGTCCGGGCCGCTGACAGTGCGAACTACCGGCTCGCCGCCGCGAAGCTCGACATTGACAGCAACCTCATTCTCGACCGAAGGGAATCCGGGGATGTACGACTGGTCCTGCGCGCCAGATCGGGTCTCCACGGTGACGCCGGAGAAGTTGAGCGTACCGTCGGGATTCTGGACGGGCACCTGGTTGAGGTAGATCGACTGGTTGCCAGCTACCAGCCCACGGATCTCGCCCTCGCCCACCAGGTCCACGATGCGCGCCACTGCCATCGAGTGAAGGCTGTCCGGCATCTCAACAGGCGTACGGGCATTGGATCCGCTCTTGCCGCCGGCGCCGGCCAGGCGGGTGGCCTGTCCCACGCCATGGGCCAGCGGTACGTTTACAGTTGAAAGGGTCACAGTTGGTCCTCCGCCTGAATGCCACCACTGATCACGGCAGAGCCCACCAGCATGCCCTTGGTGTCGTGCCCGCCGTAGGGCACCGGCACAGGATTACCTTGGGCTTGCGTGTTGACCGTGCCGTTCATGCTGTAGCTCGGCCTGTTGTCGACGTTGTCCTGCGAGCCAAGTCCCTTCGGCTGCGGGCCAAGCATCTGCGCAACGCCGCCGATCACCATCACAGCGCCCTGAACCATCAGATTGACGTTGCTGGTATAGGCGCCCACAACGATCAGCACCACGCCGAGGATGATGTTCAGCACGCCGCCGCGCTTGCTACCGAGCATCACCGGTGCGATGCGAATGTCCTCAGAGCCAGGAGGATCCTGCAGCTGGTCCTTCGTGATGTTCTGTTTGCCGATGAACACGGCAAACGCCATACCCTGCTCCTTCGCACGGGCCAGATACTGCTGGAAGCCCGGCACGATCGCGCACAGCGCGCGGACGGCCTCCGCCGGGCTGTTCACGGCCAAGCGGAACCTGCGCCCGAACCGGCTCCCCAGCTGCCCATATAGCCGAACGGTGCGCATGCGCTCACCCATGACGTGCCTCCTTGTGGCGAACGATGTAGCGGGTGCGCTCGGTCCACATTCCGCCATA
This sequence comes from Stenotrophomonas sp. 2694, assembly GCF_040548715.1. Taxonomy (NCBI): domain Bacteria; kingdom Pseudomonadati; phylum Pseudomonadota; class Gammaproteobacteria; order Lysobacterales; family Lysobacteraceae; genus Stenotrophomonas; species Stenotrophomonas sp. 2694. The sequence continues at coordinate 140,715 of NZ_JBEPSG010000007.1, read as the reverse complement.
GGGGACGACTTCCGACAGCCGGCCGTGCAGGTGATGCAGCATCTGGCCATCACCCAGGTGGATGCCGGCGTGGTTCGGTACGGTGGAGCGGATCTGCATCAGGATCATGTCTCCGCGGCGAGGCTCGCCCTCGATCTGCTCGAACCCCTCCGCCCGCAGCCGATCCAAGCTGTAAAGATCCTGCCCCTTCTCCCACCAGTCGTCCTCTCGTTCGTACTGGTTGAGGTGGATGCCGAGCTCCCGTGCGTGGAAGTCGCGCACCAAGGTGTAGCAGTCGAGGATGCCGTGGGCGAACTGGCGGCCCACAAGCGGCGCCACATAGCCGCAGGGACTGATGGACTGCAGGTCACCGCACTCGGGGGCTTCACCGGTGACCTGGCCAACACTGACGATGTGCCAGGTAAGGCCGCTCTGCTCGCAGATGACTCGGTCGGCATCGGAGGGCTTGGCTGCCGCGTTGGGATGGCTGTGCACCAGTGCCAAGACCACACCTTGGTCCTCGGCCGCCGCATAGTCTTCGGCGGGCAGAATGAAGTGCTCGCTGGGGGTCGTCGCGACATTGCGGCAGGCAACGTAGGCCTCACCGCCGGCCGTAGCCACAATCAGTCCGCAGCACTCGCGGGGGTAGTCGGCCACGGCGTGCGCCTGGATGGCCTGCAGGGTGCTTTGCTGCATGGGTGTCGCCCATAGAAAAAGGCGCGCGCTGTGCGGGCCTGGGTAGCGCTGCGGGTGCAGCGGGAAATTGCAGATCGTCAGGTGCGCAGCAGGCCTGCTGCCGGGAAGCCGCCATACGGAAGCTCCCTGTCGGCACCGAAGCGAAGCTTGCAGCCGCGAACCAGACCGCTGCACTGGTCACGGGCGGGGTCATCCGTAGGGATGTCGTTGGCGTCGGCGACTGGAGGCCCGGTGTATCCGCAGTAGGGGCCACGGTAGCCGCCCCGGATCAGCCACCCACAAACCCCGGCAATGATCTGTCGGCCGGGAAGCTGCTCCCCGTTGAGGTCGATGGCGGTGGTCAGCTCAAACTCGACCGTTTCCTTGTCCTCGGAAGTCTTGCGCTCGATGAACCACACCTCGTCTTGAAAGTGCTCATCAGGGTCGGCCGTCGGGTTTCCATCCGGGAAATTGGCGGCGTCCAGATACTTCACCAGCGTCTGCCGGCGTATCACCCTGGCCCCGACCAGGTCGTCGAAGGCTAGGCACAAGGCGGAGATACGGCCGTCGATGTTGCTGACGCCAAGCTTGGGCGTCGGCGGCTGATCGCCGGTCCGAGCGAATCCCTCAGTTTTGATAGGCCATGCCCCGTACTCCTGGCCCTGCCACCAGATCACTCCTGACTGCAGGTGCTGGTGAAAGAACAGCTGGTCCGCCCCGAAGCTACTTGCATCCAGTTCGTACAGAGTGACCCGGCCACCTGGCTCGAGTTGCTGGGCATCGGCGGTGATCATGACATCACCACCGCTGGGGCGGACTCACCAGCATCCAGCGGCAGCTCGACCGTAGCTGGCCAGGCGTAAGCTGTTGGCTGCGGCAAAAGCGCACGGACCTGATCCCACGTCTCAACACCTTCGGGCGGGCTCAGCACCAGGCGTTCCAGTGCCTGATTCACGTCATCGCGCCATGCCACCATCGCCCTCGCTTCGAGGCGATAGCGCTCTACGCTGCTGTTGAAGTAACCCACGCACGTTTCAATGCTGTCGTAGCCGCGAACAGCCACGACACCGCGCATCCATGTGAATGCTGCATCGCGGATCGCACGATAGTGTTCCGGGCTGTGAGGAGCAGGGCCGACAGGCTCAAACGGTAATGGCTCGTTGATTTGCAACCACTCAGTCGGCCACATCCAATGACCACGAGGAATGGTGGTATTTGTTTCAATATTCACGATCACATCAGGGTTTTCAGTCCTGCGGTACATGTTCAAAGCTCCGCATCAAACAGGTAGTTGGTGGAGAATGCGTAGGACCCCGTAACGGTCACGAAAATTTCAACCCCGTAACGAGTTGTGGCACTCGCGCCGATACCAGAACACCCATACGCATATGTCGTGTTGCTGAACGTCACTGCAGGTGTTGTCCGCATCTCATGCGCCACGAATAAGCCCGCGCCCGTATTACTGACGGGCCCGCTAGCTTGCCGGGAAGAAACAAATCCGTAGCGGCAATATCGCCGGCACAGCACCAGTTCTGATGCTCGGCTACGGTACTCAAATGACGTGACTGTAGCACCACGTTCGAGCTGTATCATCGTGGTTTCGAACAACCCCGTCTGTCCTACCAATTGATTACCGTGACCAGTGGCGGCCGCGAAATCGAAGACAACCTGAAGGTTGTCATTTTGGCCTATCGTCTTACCAGCAACTGACGGCAAATCGAACGTGCACGTGTATCTTTTGAATACTGTATCCAAGGTGAAAACATCACCATATACCGTAATTGGTGAAGACCCACCCGCACCAAAATCCTGGATTAGGCGAACGCCTACCTTTTTGCCTGCGGCATTGGCACGCATCCAGAAGGACAGAGTGACTTTCCCTCCCGAACAGACAAACACATTTTCGATCTTCTGCCGAATCCATGAGCTCGTAACACCGGCCACCACATTGGCGCCCAAGTAGTTCCGGGGCGCGTTCTCGGCGGGAAGCGGCTCATTGAAACTGCCCACCCCCCAATTAGATGACGCGGAACCCAAGGACGCGAAACTCCACCGATCTACCGTAAACGTCTCAGTATTTGTGACATTGCCAGCATTCCCTCTTTGAAAGACGCTGATGCTTCCATTGATGAGAAGATTCTTGCCTTGGATCCGCGCGCTAATGCTTCCGCCATCACCCAGTTCATCGTAGATCTCTTTGAAGTTCTCGTTGGTCTTCGTGAAGGCAATCTTGGCAATGTCGCCGATCCAACCGGGGTTTTGGGTGTCCGTATCAATGATCTGTCGTGCCATGGCCTTTCCTTACGGCTGGAACGTTTGTTCAAAGGTGCAGCTGATGCGCAGGTAGCCTTCAAGCTCGTCCACTGCGGTCAGCTTCGTACAGCGGTAGAGCTCTTGGAGCTCACCGGGCGGCGTCCAGAGAAAGGACTCGCCTTGCCGCCGCCGTAAGCGCAGAAATGCCTTTGCTGCGCCCATCTGATCCAGTTCTCGGTGGCCCCAGAGCTCGAGGTTCCATATCTGCCTTTCGTTGTTGATGCCGTCGGGCGCTTCCTGTGAATAGCCATCCCCGAACGTGACTGCACGGGTGACAGCCTCGTATTCCACGCTCGGCGGCGCGCTATACACGCACCAGACGAAGGTCTCTTTCATGTTCGATATCCCGCCCCGTAGAGGAGCCCACCAGGCCGCAGGTTCTTGACCGCCCACTCGTTGATCGCGCCGGTGAAGCTGTCCCGGATCTGCTTGTCGGTGACCTCTGGCTGGTCGCTTTCCTGCTCGGTGGTGTTGATGTTCAGGTTTCCCTGGATAATCAGCCCACCTGCTCGCCCAGCGCCCGCTGTGGAAGTGCTGACTGCGCCGCCGGTGTCGTACCCCTTCAGGCCCTTGCGCATTGCTTCGACCACGTCGACGCCACCGGCGCGCGCGACGTCCTTCTGTGACCACACCACCTCGCCCTTGTGCACGACGCCTGCTGGCTCGCTCACGCCACCATCGCCCGTGTAGCCACCGGTGGAATAGCCGCCGCCCAGCTTCATGTTCTGGAACAGCTGGTTGTTGATGCTGCTGGTGCCGGCGTTGACGGCCTGATTGCCAGCGGCAGAGACGCCACCGCCACCCCAGGCGCTGGCCACCGCGTTCACGATGCCCATGATGGCCTGGCGTGCTGCGATCCTGGCCAGATCGGCAAGGATGGCCTTCGTCATGTCAGAGAAGCTGGCTTTGCCCGTCGTCGTGAACTGCACCCAGGCATCTTCGAAGCTCCCGATGACGGTGTTGACGACGCCTCCCATCTGCTGAGCGGCGTTGCCAGCCTGCTGCTGGTAATTCGCCCATGCAGCGCTGGCACCAGCCAACCAGTTGCCCTCGGCCTGGCGGAGTTCTTCATATCCGTTCTTGATGATCTGCAGCCGATCAAGTGTCTTGGCGTGGAGCAATGCCCGCTCTTCTTCGAACGTCACCTGGTCAATCTGGTCCGCGTTCCGCTGCAGGCTCAGCTCCCGAAGTTTGTCCGCCTCATCGGCGATTGCCTCGTTGATACGCTGCTGTACTTCGTACTCGCGATCACCCATCCCCACACGCTGGGCTTGGGTCGTCAGCTGCCGGTGTAACGCTTCGTTGCTGGCGTCCAGAGCGCTGGCGTAGGCTTTGACCGCGTTCTCACGCGCCTTTGCTGCCGATTCTTCCTCCTTCTTCAGCACTTCCAGCGCACTGGCGCCCTCAATTCGCAGCTTTGCCAACCGGGCCTCGAGCTCACCAATCTGCCGGTTCACGTTGATGGCATCCTTGCCGCTGACGCCCTGCTTCTGCAAGAACTCGATCTGTTGCTGGAGCGACCGGGACTGTGCATCGGTACTCTGCTGCAGAAGATCACGCATGCGGCTGTAATACTCGGCGGCGGTGATCTCACGGGCGGAATACTGGGCCCTCAGCATCTGGGTTCCGGCAGTGATCTGTGCCTGTTCGGCTACCAAGTCGTCCTTGTATCCCTGCAGTCCCGCTGACCTTGATGCTGCACCGGTGCCTGCGGTCGGCTTTTCGCGGTACTTCTTTTCGATGGCCGCGACGGCGGCTGCACGACGCTGTTCGATTTCCTCGACCTCTTGGACGAGCCCAGAAGCCTGGGCCTTTCGCCGTGCAGCCGCAGCTTCGCCATTGATCCGTTCGACTTCCTGCCGCTTCTTCGATTCCTTGCTGGCCTGCGCATCGATGATGGCGTCCATCTCGGAGACGAACTCGGTGGACGCGGTCTGCGCAGCTTTGACCTCTGCATCTTTTCGCTCTTTGATCAGATCAGCGGCCAAAACTTTGATCTTCTCCGAGCGGTCCTTGATGGACTTCTCCATCGCCGCCAGCGCGATGGGATTCCTGGCCAAGGGCAGTCCCCGCTGGTTTCCCGAAGCCAGATCGTTCAGCTTCGCCAGCTCTCGCTGGTTCTCCGCGACCAGCTGCTGCATCTGCGCCGCAGCAGGCCCGAGGCCGACGTTGGCCTGCATCGCAGACCACGCCTTCGTCGCCTCCGCCCACAGGTCCTTGAAGCCGCGGATCACCGGATTCTGGCTTGCACGGACCCGGGCAAGCGCCATGACGGTCTCATCGGCCGCCGCACGGGTGATCACCGTTACAGCATCCTGGTTGCGGCCCTGCTCCTGCAGCGCTTTGACCTGCTCGTAGAGAGCAACGGTCATGAAGTTGACCTGCTCGTTGAGCTTCTGGGAGTTCTTGATCGGATCTTCAGCAAGCTTCCCATACAGGGCGACCGTATCCTCGATCGCTTGCCCGGTGACTTCCTTCATCGCAACTGCCGCGGCAGCCACTGCCTGCATGTTCTGCGCAGCAATCCGGCCATTCGCACCAACGGCCTGGGCCACCTCGGCACCGGCACCGGCAGTGACGTTGAGCGCATCGCTGGTCCGTTGCGCGAGCGACACCAGGGTGAGGGTTGTGGCGGCGGCCTCATTGCGCGACAGCACCAGCGCCTTCGTGTAGGCCTGGGCCTGCTTCTCGGCGTCGTACCAGGCGTAGACCAGCAGCCCAACAGCGGCGGCCGACACCGTCACCGGGGTGACCATTCCCAGCACCGCGGACGACACTCCCTTCAATGCCGGCTCGACACCGCCGAAGCTGTCCTTGATCTGCCCGCCCTGCTGCACCAGCACCGTGAAGAAGGGCATGCCGCCCTGCAGGCTGGTGAAGATGTCGGTGAACTGGGCCGGCAGCTGACGCATGGCCTGCGCCGTCTGGCCCGCAGACACACCGAGGTCGGTTATGCCGTTCTTCGCCGGCAATGGCCTGGCCGCCTCGCTGCGCACTTCGCGCAATTGACGGGTGAGCACGCCCAGCCCCTGCCTGATGTCGGCCAGGTCCGCACTGATGCGAACACGGAGATTCGCTGAAGGCTCAGCCATGGGTCATCTTCCCTTGTGTCTGCCCCACGGGGGCGTGGCCACGCAGTGCGGCCAGATACATCTGCCAATCGGCTGCTGGTGCAGCCATAGCCATGCGGGTGGCCACAGCGAACTCGGCGATGCGATCGCGGTCGTCTTGGGCGGCGGCTGCGGTGAAGGCCCGCAGCTGCGCCAAGGTGTATGTCAGGACGTCGCGCCGAGAATGCCCGTGCGCGATCAGGTACTGGACTAGGTCGGGGAGGCCGTACTCTCTGCCGCCGACGGCTTGGCCATCAGCAGCAGGCGCTGCAGCCGGCGGGCAAAAAAATCCCGGTTCAATCCCACAACGGCCTCCAGCAGATCGGCCACTTCGTCCAAGGTGCCGGCGGCGATCCAGCCTGCTTCCCTGTCGACTGCCACAGCCAGGGCAGCAGCGATCTCTGCGCCGTCCTGCTCGAGCAGATCGAGCATGATTGCGCCGATGGCAGCCGGCTCCGCCGCCTCGACCGCGCCGGCCATCATCGCCACTCGGGCGATGATGGTGCGGCTGGCGGTGATGAACGGGCCAACCTGCTGCAGCCGCAGCGGCCCCACCACCAGCATCTCGCCACGGAAGGTAACCGTACGGGTTGGCGGGGTAATGACGTCTTCGTCGGTCACGGCTTACTTCTCCTGCTGCCAGGCGAAGTAGGCGGATTTGTCCGGGCCCGTTACCTTGGAAGAGTCCTTCAGCAGAGCGCCCGGAACGCTGCCAGCACCGAATTCATTGCCGATCAGGCCCATGCTCTCGATGACGCCACCGGTGACCTTGTGCGCCACCAAGCGCACCAGCTTGCCGCCACGCGCCTCGTTGGCGCCGTAGAACTGCATTTCGTAGAAGGCCTGTGCGGTCACAGCCGCTTCCACATGCCCCAGATCACCGTGTTGATACGTCACATGGATGTTGGCTGCACCTCCGACGGAAGCCGGGATCGTCGAGTCTGCCGGGATGAACAGCATGCCGCGCTCGAATCGGAAGTCCTTGCCCTCTTCGAACTCGGTGGTGCCGGCGATGTTTTCCACCGTGGTGATGCTGCTGGCAAGGTGCTGCAGGGGCACGAACGAGCCCTTTACCGCGACGGCAGGTTCGTCGGCCACGCTTGCTGCGGCGATGGAGCTGGCCTTGCCGCGCGTGGCACGTGCAAAGTTCTCCGGATTGAAGTCGTGGAAGGTGTAATTGAGGTTGTAGCCGGTCACGCGATCGACACGGTTCGCCGTGCCGCCACCCGGGTTCTGGTAGTCGGCCAGTTCGATGGTGTTGGTCTGCGGCGCGACGGTGAACGCGGACACGTTACCCACTTCGAGGAACGGTTCGTTGCTGCCCCACTTGCGGATCAGGACGATGCCGCTGCCCAGGTAGCTGTAATCTTCGGCCATGATGGCTCTCCAGTTGGGTTGCCGCTGAGCGGCGGGTCATTTCTTGGGGATGTGGGTCTGGTAGGTAATCAGGACGCCGACCCATCCGGCGCTGGCCTTGTCCGGCATCAGCGGTTCCATGCCGACGTAGACCGGCACCTGGATGCCATCGGGGAAGTTGCGCGCTGTCTCGCGGCTGTCCATGGCCGCCTCGACGTCGGTGACCAGGTCGTCCAGCTTCCGCTGGTAGCCATCCGTGTCGGCGGGGACCTTGGCGATGACGCTCACTGTGGTCAGCCGATGCGTGTTGACCTTTGACGGCGTCTCCGCCCGCTGCTGTTTCTCGATGACAGCAGTCAGCACCGCCTGGGTGTCCTGGTCGCCCGGGGCGGGCTCGAGCGTCCAGCCGGCGCCGGCATCGGTCAGGTAGCCGTTCTCTGTACTGATCAGCTGCAGCGTTTTGCCCATCGCCAGCAACAGCTGGCGACGCGGGCTGGAAATGGCATCAGGCACTGGCCACCTCCCACACCGCCGTCGACTCATCGGCACGGATCTTCTGAACCAGCTTCAGCCGACGACCGGTGCCATCAATGCGCACCACGCCGCCAGTTCGCGGGGAAACCTCGGCCAGCTGCAGGGTGATCCGATCAATGGTGGTGGCGATCGGTGCCACGTCGTCCGCTGTGAACTGCTCAACGGCCTCGTCCAGCATCACCGTGCACGGAACCTCCGCATCTGCGCCCGGGGCCAGATAGTGAGCGGCGTCGGCCACGCCGGCGGCACGGAAGGCACCGAACGCGACTGCGTCGAAGGCCTGCATGAATGCTCTCTGGTTCAAGGCAAGGGCCTCGCGGTTTCCATGGCCTTCTCCAGCTCACGCTTCAGGAAGAACGGCATCAACCGCTTCCAGGTGTCCTCGGCCATGCCGAAGATGTCGTAGCGCGGGCTGTAGCCGGCTGTGTTAGTGAAGATGAAGATCGAGCGGACACCGGAGCCGCGGCCGATGCGCTCGTAGATGCCAGGCCGCAGTGCGCCGCGTCGCCTGGTGATCACGAAGTACTCGCCGTCCCGGTTGCCCTTTCGACGACGCCGACGCTGTTTGCTTACGTCGGTTTGGTTCTGGTAGCGGTCCCGCTGCGCCCCCAGCTGGGACAGGATCTTCGTCACCTGCCCGGCCGGCACGTTGCCGAACTGGTTGGCCTGGGCGCCCCGCCCCATCACTGCGAACTGGGTCGGTGACAGCAGACCTCGGCTCTGCAGCAGCCGCTCGAATCCTTTCCGGCGACGTTGGCCACCCTCGACTTCTGCCAGCAGGTACTTCGCCGGCGGCGTGCCCTTGAAGGCTTCGTCGCGGATGTAGATCTCGGCATACGGCTGGGCCTTGGTGGCCTTCCGGTACATCGCCGCATTCGTGGTCAGCGGCGTGGGGCGATCGAACACGCGGGGCGCTTGCCGCTTCCACCGTTCGCGGATCTCGTAGGCCACCTTGTTGGCGGCCTGCGAGGCGGCGAACGGCAACTGCGACTGCTCAAGCTCCGTGAGTTGTCTCCGGAACACGTTGTCGGGGTCCACCCCGATTCTGATCTGGGCCATACACCCTCCTGCCCGGCCCGCCGCAGCGGGCCAGGCACTGCTGGCTTACTTCGCGCCGGCCTTCAGGCGGATCACCGCGTCCGGTCGGGTGTTGAGGTTGAGCGGGTTGGACTGGCTTTCCAGTTGGATGCCCTTGTTCATGCGCATCGGGGCGGTCTTGGTGTAGTACGGCAGGCCGATGCCGCGCACCGTTTCCAGGTAGTCCGCCGGCGCAAAGCGGGTCAGGAACATGTCCGGCACACCCAGCGGGAACGCGATGGCTTCGCCGTCGTCCAGGGCCAGATCGCCACCGGTGTTGCCCTGCAGCTCTTCGAAGGTGATATCGCCGAACACGAAGCCCTTGCGGACGTCATCGCGCAGCGCGGCACCGTCCTGCCAGCGCTCGTAGGCCTTCTGCACGTCGGGGTGGTCGGTCAGGGCGTCGAAGAAGCCGGCGCTGCAGAACACATGGATGCCGGTGTACGGGATGCCACCCAGCTTTTCCTCGATCGCGCGCTTGATGGCCATGCACTTGGCGCGGACCTTGGTGGCGTCCTTGTTCAGCTCCATGCCGATGACGGTCTGGTCGACCCCGAATTCTTCGTAGAAGTCGATGATCACCGAACCGTCGGCATCGAGCAGCTTGCCCTGCAGCGCGCCCATGCGGTGGTATTCGATGGTGAAGTCCAGGTCGCGCTTGTGCACCGCCTGCAGCGCGTTGACCACCGCGGCAACGTTGTTGCCTTCCGGGTCGGCCGGGTCATACACGCCCAGCAGCTGGTCAGCCATGACCGTCGAGTTCTGCGGCAGGTGGGTGGTTTCCAGCAGCTTCACCTTGCCACGCTCCAGTCCTTTGGGCTGGCCGGGCGCGCCGCGCGGGGCGTTCGGGACCAGCACCAGCTTGGTGCCATTGACACCCACCTTGACGATGGTGGTGCCGACCAGGCCCTCTTCCTGGAAAAGGCGCATGTCGGCCAGCCGCGTGGAGATGCGCGGCAGATTGTTGATGTAGGCGTTCAGGGCGTCGAAGCTCAGAACGCCCAGCGCCAGAAGGGTCTGCAGATCCATGGTGATTTCTCTCTCGAAAGGGGATACGAAAAGGCCCCGTCGAAGCGGGGCCAAGGGTCAACGGGTGAAAGGGACGCTGTTCAGCGGTCAGCCGCCGGCAGCGGCGATGGTGATGGTGTCGCTGATGGCTTCGTCCAGGTCGGTTGCGGTCACCTTGAGGGTGTAGTCACCGGCGGCGCTCAGCGTCGCGGCATCCCAGGTGATGACGCCGCCCACGGCTGCCTTCGCACCACCGCCTGCGAGGTTGCCGGTGCCGCTGGCCTTGGCCAGGGTGGCGCTGACGGTGCTGCCGGTGACCAAGGCGCCGAATACGTCCTTGACGTGCGCCACGATTGGGCCCAGCGCAACACCGGCGGTGCCGGTCAGTGGTGCGGACACGAACACCAGGTGATCGGCGGCGTTCGACGCAATCGGCTGCTGGGTCCAGCGGGTGATGATGCCGGACTCGGCCAGGCTCAACGCGGCCAGGAGCTTCTGATCGGCGGTGACGCCGCTGGCCCATACCAACTTTTCGCCGAACACTTCGGCGTCGCGCGCGATCGCCGCGCCCTTGACGGCCAGCGCCGCAGATTCGGTACCAGTGTCGACCGGGCCGTACAGCACCTTCACTGCGTCGGTGCCGTTGGCAGCGACGGTGTTGTCTGCCTTGAGCAGGGTGCCAGCGGACAGCACGCCCTGCCCGGCCGGCAGACGGATCAGTTCGCGGCTGCGCTCGCCGCCCGCTTCGGACAGCAGGAATTCGCCGGTACGGTTGCCGGCCAGGGAGATTTCCATCGTCAGTTACCTCGTTGCTTGTAGATGTGATTGGGATTCAGCTTCGCCTTGTTGTCGGCGGCGCGTTGATCGGCCATGGAAGCCGGGTGTGCGGTGACGACCTGCGTGCTGCGGCCTTCCTCCGCCTTCATCGACAGCAGCTGTGCACGCACCGTGTCGAGGTCGGTGTTCTTCTCGATGAAGCTGGCTGCGAGGGTGTCATCGCCACGCAGCGCCGCAGCGCAGGCGTCCTGCACGGCGGTCGCGTACTCAACGGCGCTGGCAGCCGGTTCGGCCTCCTGCGGTGGGCGGCGCAGGAGGGCGACTGCGAGCGCTGGCGGCAGTTCACTGGCTGCGACTGCTGCTGCCAGCGCTGCTGCCGGGTTCTCCACGACGGCTGCGGGCGGTGCTGGTGCGGCCTCGGGCGCCGGGGGCACTACCGCTGCCTCCGGCTCATCGTCAGAGTCGGGGTTGCCCGGCGCGGGCGGCGGTGCGGCTTCGGCAGCACCGAGGTGCGCGATCAGGTCGTGCCAAGTACCGATCCGGGTCGCGAAGCCCACTGCCACGGCGGACTGGCCGCGGTAGCAGGCCGCCTCGGTGGCGCGCACGGCGTCCGCCTCCATGCCGAGATTCCGCGCCACGGTGTCCACGAACATCGTGCGCATGTCTTCCAGATCGGCCATTGCCTCGGCATGCGCCTCCTCGCTGAGCGGGAAGTTCGGGTTGAAGTCGACCTTGCGGGCGCCGGCGAACAGCGGGGTGACCTTCAGGCCGATCTGGGCGTTGTTACCGCTCCAGTCCTGGTGGAAGCGCACAACGCCGACCGACCCGACGCCGCCAGTGCGGCTGATCCAGATCTCATCGCACGCCGAAGCGAGGGCGAAGCAAGCCGAGTACGCTTGGTCATCGACCAACGCATACAAGGGCTTTCGGCCACGCGCGTCGAAGATGTGGTCAACAAGGTCGAAGCAGCCCGACGCCATACCACCCGGCGAATCCAGCCGCAGGATGATGGACGTCACCGCATCGTCGTTGAGCAGCTCATCGAAGGTGTCACGTACTGCCGCGTAGCTCACCGGCCCGGGGCCACTGCCGCCGGGCATGGGCCGGTTCACCATCGCACCGGACAAATTGATCACGCCAATCAGGTTCTGGGTGATTCCAACCGTCTCCCCGCCGGGTCCCGACACTTCGAAGCGGTCGGCCTTCAGCACGCTGTCGTCGCTGGTGACCTTCCCTTCCAGATAGCCGCCCACCAGCGCTTCACCGATGGCCGGCTGTACCAGCAGGGGCTGATTGAGGACCGCGGCAGCGAGCGAGGCCACCACGGGCGCACGGCTGCCGCGACCCAGCATTCGGGCCAACAGGCCAGGCTTACTCGTCATCGTCATTCCTTTCATCGTCGTTGGCGCCAGGGGCGCCGGGTTCGTCGTCCTGCCGGGCACCAGAGGCGTTCGTACGCCTCGGATCGCTGTCATAGCGAAGCCCGGCCGCGTCTGCGCGCTCGTTGTCCAGCGCCTGCTCGGCATCAACCTGTTCGGGATCCTCGCCAGCGCTCAGCACCACCTTGCTGCGCGACTTGAAGCCAGCCCGCACCGCCTTGAGTTCGGAGGTCACGTCCTGAACCGGATGGCTCCAAGGCCAGCCTTCGGGCACCCACAGGGTTTCGGTCACGTCATCACGAAGGGCTGCATAGCGCGGCACCTTCAGCAGACCAGACAGCACCGCCTGGTCGATGAAAGCGTCGCGCACCCGCTGGCAGAACATCGGGATCATGAAGAGCCACTGGTCCTGCTCGATCACCCGGCGGAACTCGTTGAGGATCAGGCGCAGCGCGCGGTCGGATACGTTGCGCAGGTCGCCGGTGAGCACTTCATAGGGCACGTCCTGGCTGGCACAGATCGCCAGCAGGTGCCCACGCAGGAACTCGGCATAGTCCGAGCCGGCGCTGGGCGGATCGGCGAAGTCGATCTTCAGACCAGGCGGCAGCTGCTGCAGGGTGCCGGGCTCGAGGCCACCAATGGCCGTGCCGTCGGCATCCTCGCCGGTGATCAGTTCGCCGACGCCATCACCATCCTCGCCCTCTCCGTTGGCGTCGGAGGTGATGAACCCGGCGAACAGGTTGGCAAGGGCCTGGCGCTCCAGCACTGCATCATCGAGGCGGTCCAGGTTGAACATGCGCAGCAGGGCTGGGGCAGAACCCGGCACACCGCGCATCGCACCGGCTCGGTTCGGCCGGTACAAGTGCAGCACCTGCTCGGCCGGCACGCGCACCAGCTCGTTGCCGTTGACGGTCAGCTGCAGGTCGCCCGGGTGCTCCCGGTACATCCAATAGGCCACGCGGCGACCGATGCTATCGACCTCGATGCCCTGCCGGATCACGTTGCCATTGCTGGCCACACCGTTGTAGTGCTGCGGGCACTGCTCAGATTCGATCAGCTGCACCTGCAGCGGCACAGGCAAACCGTCTTCAGGTCGCCGATACCGGATGCGGGCGAACACCTCGCCTGCCTCCTTCCACTCGCGCCAGGCAAGCGCTTGCAGGCCGTCCCAGCCAAGCACGCCATCGGCATCAGCGTACTTGCCCCAGCGGGTCCACAGTTTGGTGAGCTTCTTCTTGTGGTCCTTCGTTCCCCAGATCGGTTTTGCCTGGATGCCGGTGGCGATGCCATTGGACACGCTCTTATTCAGCGCGCTGACCATCCAAGGGTCATTGCGGGCCAGGTGCCGTGCCCTGGCCAGCAGTGTGGGCAGGCCAATCAACGCAGCATTGGGACCGAGCGAGGTCGGCCGGAAGGTGCGTAGGCGTCGGCCGTTGCCGGCAGCGCGGTAGCTGCTCTCGGAGATATCAGACATTGCCGGTCCCCGATTGGTAGAGGCGCACGATGCGGCGGCGCCGCGGTGCACCTGCGGCCTGGCCCAGCTCATCGCGCATCTGCTTCAGCAGGCGGCGCATCTCCACCAGGCTCTGGTAGGTCACGGTGCGGTCGGCATATCGGACGCTCAGCACGCCGGCCGCAATCGCGGCCTCCAGTTGTTCGACTTGCTTGGTGGTGAATGCCATTTCAGCGTCCCAGGTACTTGCTTCGGATGACGCGGCGGGTGCGCGTGCGCGGCGTTGGCGCCGGCGCTACGTCGTCTGCCCTCACGTCTGGGTTGTCGTCCCACGGCGCAGCCCATGGCGGCGGCGCGGTCCAGTTGATGGCCGGAACCTTCAGCCACAGCGCCATGCCCTCTGCATATCCGCAGAGGTCGAACGCCTCATTGCGCCGCTTGGCCAAGTTCTCCCAGCCCCTGGCCGTCCGCGATTCGGCTGTCAGTTCGGCGTAGAACGCCTCTGGCAACCAGTCGGGGAAGTGGTAATAGCCCGGGCCGGGCTCGGCCCGCTTCACGTTGGCGTCTACCGTGTCCTTCAACCGGTCCACATTGAGCAACAGCTGCGGCACATCGCCCTTCGACCCTGATTTGCGGTCCCGACGCTTGCTGCTGTCGGGGAAGGTCTCGCGGAACAGTCCACCCTCGCGGCGCGCATCGCCCTTGATCAGCCTGACCCTGGCGTGCAGCTTCCGGGCCTTGAGCGAACGCCAGAACTCCAGCGCGCGTATCGAGGTTCCCGATTTGCCACCCCAATCGATGCCCACCGCATGCACGGGCATGCTGCGGCCGGTAGCGTCATCCAGCGGGTAGCGACGGCTGATGACCTTCTCGACTAGGCGTTCCCAGTCTTCCAGGTACTTCGGCGGGTCCAGCGGCAGAAAGCCACCGGAGCCGTCTTCGCGCTTGGACGTGCGAAGGGTGAAGGAATCCACCACCCAGCGTTCCAGCTGCCCGGATTCGCCGATGCCGAAACCCAGCACCAGCACGACGAAGCGGTTGGCCTGGACGTCGACCTCAGCCAGGAGGAAACGTACGCCAGCGGGCACCGCGCCAGCAGGCCAAACCTCGGCGCGCTCCTGCATCTCGTTCGGATCGCTGGCCGACCGCGCCGCCATCGGCACGTAGTTGATCGCCCCGTCCACGTTGTGCGTGGTCTTAAGCGGGCGCTCTTCACCGGTGGTGGCGAAGGTCCTCAGCGCCTGCAGGTAGCGCTCGATCAGCGATTCCCATGACTGGTAGGACGCTGCGACACCGCCGAGCCAGTAGCTGGCGATGCGTGCCTCCGGCCGTTCACCAGTGACCGTGCCGTCGGCGTGCACGACTTGGCCCTCTGCAGCCCATACGCCGCTGCGGTTCATCCCATCTTTCCACCGGTGCTGCAGCCCCACACCGCAGTGCGGGCAGTGCAGCAGCGAGTAGTGCCGCGCCATCTTCTGCACGTCGTCCAGCACGACCCGTTCGAGCAGTTCCTCCATCGGCGGCAGCGCGAATCCGTCGTAGCCTGGCGCTGCCTGAAACCGCTCGCCGCACTCCGGACAGGGCCAGTACCAGCGGCGCCTGTCACCGCGCGCATACAGCGCGGCGATGCCCGCTGCTGGTGGACCCTGGTGCGGGTTCAACGGCTTCCAGGCACCGTCGGCGTAATCGTTTGCCGGGCTCGACTCGGCGACCACCATGCCGGCCGACATGTACGTCTGCGTACGCTTCAGGCCCAGGCCGAAGCACTCATCGATCGTCAGGTCGCCGGTGTAGTTGTCCACGTCCGTCATCAGGACGTCGTGAATGTCCTTGCCTGAAAGAACCGAGACCGACGGCCAGCCCATGCGCAGCGACATTCCCGACCGGAAGAACTTGAGCAGGATGTTGTCGTCGTGGGCACGCGGGCTCAGCCGTGACCGCAGTTCCGGGCTGGCAGCGATGCTGCGGGCGATACGGGTCTTGCTGTAGTCCTCAGCTGCATCCTTGGACATCTGCACAACCATGGCGTCGGCCGGGTTGCACGTAATCAGGTACGCCAGGCGCGCATCGATCAGCGAGATAGTCTTGCCCGACCGCGCCGGCCCTACGAACACCACAGCCTCGTAGTGGCGGCTGCCGGTGGTGTCCAACGGCTCGACCATGTAGGGCGTGGTATCCGGATCCCAGGCTCCAGCGGCGCCGGCGGCATTGGCCACCTGCAGCACCCGCGCACCCTCGCTCACCCTGATGCGGCGCGGCGGCCTGATCATCTCGGCAACGCCCTGGCGCACGCTACGCGCTGTCGCGTACGTCGTCATCGGTGATGCCCTCGTACATGGATTGCCGGACGCGATCGCACTCGTCCTGGACCTTGACCACCTGCTCCGGAGTGAGCCCGGCCTTGCGCTCGAGCACATCTGGGAGCGTGTCGAAGAACTGCACGACCTTCTTGACCAGCTCGGCGTAATCCGCCTCGACCTCAGCGGCCGGCACGAGCTGCCCGATGGTCGATTCGACCTTCAGGCGTTCGTTCTCCGACTGGTAATAGGCGCGCCGCTCCATCGGAGGTAGGTCACGCGGGTCGACAACGCCCTCAGCACCGAATGCTGCAGCGCCCGGATTGACCAGCGCGGGGGCTGCATCGGCCAAGCGGTAGACGTCGTGCCCTGCCCGCTTGGTCAGCGGCGGAACGCCGGCCTCCTTTAGACGCTTGCTGGCCGTTCGGCGGTCCATCCCGAACTCATCCGCCAGCCTGGCCACGGACCAGCCTTTGGTGAATTCGTGGATGTCAGCCATGTTCTACCCGATGCGCAGCCTATTCAGGGCCGAAATTGCGGTTTCTCCCGAGAAAATCCGCCGAAAACGTGGCCTGTGGTGGAGCACCATAGAGGCCGAAAAACTGTCAATTACCGGGGTCCGAATCCCCCCCGGTTGCTGTGGATAAACTCAGGGGCCCCGCCTTCGTGAAACCTCACCCGTGGAACTTGATCTGCGCCGGGACGACAGCTAAAAGGTGCGGTCAACCCCGATCACGGCTTGGCAACTGCGGACGTGGTCGTCGGCGTCACGGGCGATTTGAACAAGATCTCCCGCGACCTCTGCTCGTAGTTGGGCGTGCGCATCACGTTCGATGGCGCCGGCGACGGCTTCGGACAGACGAGCGGTATTGCAGGTGGCGAGGTCGTCGCGCAGCTGCAGGCTGCCATCGCGCACGCCAGCGACAACAGCAGCAGGGAGGGCCTCGGCCGCAGTGCGGTCTTCTTCATGCTTGGCTCCGATGGTGGCCAGCGCTGCGGCCTGATTGTGCTCGATGGCACGGGTCTGGTTGACCTGCTGCACCTGGACGGCACCGGCGCTGGCCTGCTGCCGGGCTTCAGTGCCATGGGCGCGATCGCCGCGCCAAGCCCAGCCGGCACCGAACATGCCGGTCGACCAGGCGACGAACACCAGCACCACGATCACGGTCCGATTCACGTCAGGCTCCTGCGCCGCGGCGGCCAATGTTGAAGTAGAACTGGATGATTCCGCCCATGGCCGTGTTCAGCCCGCCGATGAGCATGAGGAAGGCGTCCTTGTTCCCCTCGGGGATGGCCACCGCCAGCATTGCGGCCATGCCCATGCCGATCAGGAACAGGATCAGAATCGCGATTCCGGCCCTGGCCGCGCCCACGTTGCGTGTTGCGAAGGTCATGCGGCACCTGCCAATGCGTGAATTTCCTCCAGCGCCCAGTGATAGAGCTGCTGGTCGACGATGGTCACGCGGGTGAGGCGCTTGCCCCGCACGACCTTGATGGCGACCTGAGTGGACTGCTGGACCGCCAGCAGCACGAAGGCGATCCGTTGCTTGGTCGGGTCCGGCTCCTGCAGCACTGCGAGCGAGTCGCTCACCATCTCGCGGATGGCAGTCAGCAGTTCTGCGGTGGGGTTCTTGGCCTTGCGGCTTTCCAGTACCACCAGCACGCCCTGCAGCTGACTGACCGGCGAAAGCCTGGCCGGTTTCTTCTTCGCCGTCATACGGCCAACGCCTTCAGCGCGCGCGCATATCGCTCGCGGCGGTCTGCTGCGCCGGTGTGGCCGCCATTGACCCTTTCGGTGATGTCGTCGAATCGGCCAGCGTCGGCCAGCTTGTTGAGATTGCGCGCGTCCCAGAATGCCCCTGCGGCAAGCGCGCCCCACTTCGGCTGCTCCAGCGCTTCCGGCTGAGCCTCGAAGTCCGGAACGGCCTTGATGCCCTTGGCGCGGAGAGCATCACGGATCGCGGCATAGCTGGCCCTTCCAGTGTTCTGGATCGGACCGCGACCACGGTAGCGGTAGCCATCGCCACTAGCCTCGGAACCATTGCCCATGCGGTTCGCATACGCGTTGTTGCCAATCGCCACCGGCTTCCGCTCCAGCGCGCGTGCCAGGTCGTTCGGCCTCTTCGGCTTGGCCTTGGGGTCGACCGCGTATCGACTCGGCCAGGTGTCTGCCAAGCCCTGGGCGCCGTAGTTCAGGTTCTCTGTCATACGCGTTAGCCCACCCGATTCATGGCCAACTTGGGCTAGGAACGCGGCTACTCGCTTCGCCGTGCTGATGCCAAACGCATTACAGGTGTCGGTCAGGGGCTGGGCCCACTGGGCAGAAACGGCGGCACTGCAGCCAACCGCCTGCTGGATTGTAGAGGCGGTCAGGATCATGACGTTGGATTTAGTTCGGAGAACGGGTAAGAATCGGATCTCACCCAAGGAGAGTTAACGTATGGCCGCTCGGCTTTACTGGATCAAGGACTGCTACATCAACCTCGATCATGTCACCTTCGTGCCCAGAGTCACCCATGAAGAGGGTCTCTTGCTTGAAGGTGAGGACAACCCCGTCAGCGGGTTTATCGTCACGGTTTTCACCGTGGGTCAGCAGGAACCTCACTCGTTTGTTTTTGAAACTGAGGATGAGGCCAAGCAAGAGCGCGATCGACTGGTGGGAGCAGCTGGCATCACTCCCCGACTGTAGTAATTTGCACAGAAAGTTGCGGGGGCATCAACCCCGCACTTTCGCTCAGGTGAAAACGACGCTAATGTGCAATCGGCCGTGCGGTGCACGGCAAGGACCCCTTAGCGGGGGGACGAGGGTGGCTTAGCGGCTGCTCAATGGGGCAGGCACGGCCGAACCCCGCCAACTGGCTAACCCGGAGTGATTCTGGCCTAGTCGGAGCGGGCTTGGGACCGATCTGTACTCGAATTCGCGGAAGTGGGTCGACACACGGAACCGACGTCGTAGCAACGCGACGATAAAGAATGCCAGGACATCTGCTGATGCCCTGGGCCGGCCTGGGGCATCATTGAAGGAAACGACAATGATCGACCTCAGTTTCAGGCTGAAGGTGGACCTGAGCAAGATCGTGAAGCTACTGCTTCCGATCTTCCTCATCTGCAGCCGTTGAGTATGGGGGCTGGTCGAGCCTGGTATCGGCCAGCCCCACCTATCAAGCAGCAGACCGATCGAGCGCCCGGCCCAAGTGCCACGCAGCTTCCTGCTCTGCCTCTGTGAACCGCTGCAGCATCCACTCGTACACGACGCGCCAGCGCTCCCTGTAAGTCGATTCGTCCCTACCCAGTGCCGAAGCTCGGCGCCGATCGCTGACTGCGCCAAGGCCAGACCCTCCGCACGTCTTGCACGGCACCAGCAGCTCGCCCAGCATCGCCTGGCCTCTGCCCTCGCAGGCCGCGCAGTGCGGGCGCTTCGCGATCTCCCCGATCACCGCGCCGGCCAGCGTCGGCAGCGACTCCAGGGTGCTGATCGGCCAGCACTGCGCCTTCACCCGGCCCAGCCGCTGCTGGGCGGCGTCACGGTTCGCCCGCTGCTCAGCCGTAGCGGCGCCGCCCCAGCCCATGCAGACCTCGGCCAAGCCAAGATCCGTGCGCGCCTCGGCCAGGCGCCGCTGCTGCCGCTGCAGCTCCGGCGTCACCAGCGCAATCACCGCGTCCCGCAGCTTGTGCCGACGAAGCGCGGCGCCATCCGGCCACCAGCACGCCTCCAGCAGCTCCCGGCCAAGGCCGGCCGACACCATGCCCAGCGCCGCCGCGATGTCCTGATTGGTCAGGTCCGGCTTGCCACCGCCGCAGCCGATATCGAACTTCACCGTGCTCGGGCCAAGTCGCGCCATCGTCTCTCGTGGATTCATGCCCGTTCCCCTGTCGTTGAGTGGCCAGCCGCCGCCGGCCCGCCCGTAATCCGCACAACCACCTGGCCGCGCTTGCGGACCTCGTTGCTGACCAGCGGGTGGCTCATGAACCGCTTGTCGTCTATGCCCAGAGCGTCGGCGATGCCATCCCGGTAGGGCTTGGACCTGGCCAGCATGTTGTCGTCGTCGGGGCGCATCCGAGTGGGCGGGTGGAACGTCTTGCTGCCATCCATGAGGCTGGTGCCGTAATGGGCCCTCATTTCTTGGTGGGTGCCCGCCTTCCGGTAGGATCGGCGGCGCCAGCCAACACGATCACTACCGGAGACGGACATATGGCAGAACTGCTTGATCGCAGCTTTCAGCGAGAAATTCTTCAGTGCGCGGCGGCCAAGTACCCCGCAGCAGCGGACATACGACCCTTTGGCACGGATGACCACAGGCTGCGGGTGAACATTGCCTACCTGCACGAACACGGCCTGATCGAAGGCGTCTACCCTGGCACTCATGGCCGAAGGGCATCCCCCTATGCGGCGGTCATTACCGCAAAGGGAATCGACTTCCTGGCCGATGACGGTGGCCTGTCCGCAATTCTTGGAGTGATTACGATCAAGCTTCATGAGGACACCTTAAAGACTCTGATTGCTTCGAAAATTCAGGAATCGGAGATCCCGCAGACTGAAAAGCAGCGATACCTCGATCAGCTTCGAGAGCTGCCCGGCGAGACCACCAAACACCTCGCTTTGAAGCTCGTGGATGCTGGCCTTGAGAACTGGCACAAAGCACTGCCGCTGCTTCAAAACATCCTTTTCCCGACATGACGCGCCGGAAAAGAACGCTGGTTCCAGTAGTCAGCGGAATCTCAAACTCGTCGGCATCCTCAGATGGGGATTCAATGAACATGCCGTTGGCGTAGAGAACGATGGCGTCCATCACTTCGCCTCCCTCGGCAGGATGAAATTCCCGGCCGCGTCGTAGTGTTCCTCGCTGTGAAAGTCGCCATCGTCGCAGTCCTGGCAGATGATCTCCACGGTGTGCGTCTCGGCGCTGGTCTTCTCCCTCCTTGCGGCACAACGGGCAGCGCAACCGGGTCTGATCGAGCGCAGCCATCAGGGCAACTCCGGACCGGCCGGCTCGGCCGCAAAGTGCGTGATCTTGGGGTTGCCATCCCGCCAGCTGCCGAACACCGGCCGCTTGCTTACCGAGTCCCACAGCATCAGCCGCGTGGCGTCCTGCGGCGCCTCGGCGATGGGGCGCCAATTGGGCCTGGGCGGCAGCGCAGCCAGATCCTCGATCCACTGCAGCGCTTCGCTGGTGTCCACGAAGTTCTGTATCTCGTCCTCGCCATACAGCTCATCAATCTCCGGGCCGAACTCCACCATCCATTCCTGGTGGCTGTCGCAGTCGCCAGCGGCCCAGCCCCAGTGCGCGTACACCACCGACAAGCCCCGGCGCTTCGCAGCAGCAACGATCTTCCGCTTGCTCATGCTGCCTGCTCCCAGCTGGCCGCAAGGCGCTGCACCTGGCCGCCACGGGCCTCGAACTGGTCTACCGTCTCGGCGGGGCCGCGGAAGGCGGTTCCTGCCTTCACTCGCTTAGGGCGCGACACCGTGTTGTGGTCCATGCGCCGCTCGCGGGGCGCGACTTGAGGGTTCAGCCTCGGCGCCAATTTCTTCGTTGTCTTCATGCTGCCGCCCTCAGTTCGTTGATGTAGGTCTGGTTTGCAATCAGCTCGTCGTCGGAGCCGTACGTCTCGTGGAAGGCACGCGAGCCATCCATCAGGCTCGGGCCGTAGATCTGCCGCATCGATGCGAAGGTGTTCCCCTCCATCGGAATGCGGCGGTGGTGCCATATGCAGAGCGCGAAGCCGAAGAAGTGGCCGCGCCGCCGGTTGCCGCTCTTGGCGTGGTTGTAGTCGCAGCCGTAAACCACCAGCTCTGGCTCCAGCAGCCGTTTCTCCAGCAGCGCCAGGCAGGCCATACACGGGCCGGTCTTGGCCAGCTCGATGCGGGCGCCCTCTTCCTTCGTCGGCGGCGGTGCGTTCGACCACATCAGCGCAGTTCCGGAATCGGCCCGGCATACCGGGTGATCGGGATCTGCCTGCAACCATCGCGCCAAACGGTGGCCCCAAGGGTGGCGTACAGCACCAGCGGTTTGACCCCGTAGCCATAGGCCAGATACCAGCCGGCCACCGACACCGGCTCGGACACAGGGCGCACCTCCAGTTCGACATGGTCCTGCCTCATGCCGCCGCGTCCTGAGTGGGAGCGAACAGCTCGGCGATTTCTGCCAGGCGCTGCTTGGTGCGCTCGTTCGCTTCCGAGCTCGCCTCCACCCGGCCTGCCAGCAGGGCCAGCGGATTGAACGCGGGCGTGGGCGACGGCAGCGCCAGATGTTCGGCAACCTGCTCGTGCGCCAAGCGGCCAGCATCCACAGCCAGCTGCAGCGCTGCGGCCCGGGCACTCGCGTCGCAGCCCAGCGACGGCTGATAGACGGCGCAGCCATCCACAGCGCGCGCGCTCTTCACCAACCGGGCGTACACCTCCAGAAACGCCTGCCTGGCTGCGATCTTGTCGCCCTCCTCGACCAGCGGCAGCGCCGCCGTCCATGCGTCCCTGGTCTGCTCGGTCCATACCAGGGTCACCGCCTCGTCAGCGGCCCGGATCGCCACAGCCCACGCTTCGTTCGGTGCCGGGTGCCCGTCGTCAATGCGCTCCATGATCGCGGCCAGGCTCAGCCGGCCCTTTACCTCGCGGCGGCAGGCGGTCAGCGCCTCGGCCAGCACGCGCAGCGGGTAGGACGCTAGGTCAGTGACCATGTACGCCGCAGCGGTCGGCCGAATCTGCTCGCCCATCACCTCGGCCGTGGCCACCAGCATTTCGACCAGCTTGTCCTGTTCGGCATCACTGAGCATCTGCGTTCCCCTTCAGGCGGCGCAGCAGCGCCTTGGCGTCGTCGGCCGCGTTGGCATTGGCCTGCGTCTGGTCCTGCTGCCGGGCGCTGGTGTCGGTCACCTGCCGCCCGGTCGCCCACTGCGTGCGGTACGCCTCGGCCCCGGCCAGCAGCACGCCTAGGTCGTGCATCCGCTTCACGGCGTAGTTCTCGTTGACGCTCAGGAACCAGCCGGCCACCAGCGGCGCCTCTTCACGACCCAGGCGTTTCACCAGATCCCGAACGTTGGTGTTGACCTTGGCGTTGCGGACGGGGTCCACGCCGTGGCGGATGAGGTAGGCAGCCCGGTAGGCAGCCCACGTCGCCTTGCAGGCCAGCTGCATCTGCTCTTCCTGCTCCGCCTTCGTCCGCGGCGCGGCCGACAGGCCCGCCGGAGATGACGGTTCTTCTGACGGTTCATTGGTGGTTATATGACGGTTAGGCGGCACGGGGCGCACCTCCAGACCTGCGCCCGCTGCATCCCCACCTGCACGGGGCGCATCCCCACCTGCATCGGGCGCACCCGCTGCACGGGGCGCAGCACCTGCGCCCGATGCAGTACCGGCTTTTCCGGTCTTGCGAGTGCCCTTCGACGGCGCGGCGGCCTTGTCGAACTTGGCCGGGGTGACGTTGTAGACAGTGCTGCTGTTGAACCTGCGGTCGCGGGTCAGTAGGCCCACGACTTCCAGATGATCCATGGCGGTGCGGACAGCGCGCGGCGACATGCAGCAGCGCGCGGCGATGGTGCCCACCGCCGGCCAGCACACGCCGTCGTCGTTGGCTTGGTCAGCCAGCGAGATCAACACAGCCTTCTGCGTGACGCTCAGGCCCTGCAGCGGCCAGCACTGCGACATGATGATGGTCGACATGTCAGGGCCCCAGCGTCATGTTCTGGCCCCGGGCCACCGGCCACCAGGTGCAGCGGGAAGGCGTCGAGCGAGCACGTATCGGCAGATGCCCGTCTCGTTCGCCAGTTCGAGGCTGGTCAGGCCTGCGAAGCGGCGCACGGCAGAAGCCGCTGCGGCTTGTTGGTCACCTTGGACGCCAGTGGCAACGATGTAGTTGGCTGCCTCGTGGGTGGTGCTGGGATCGCTGGAACGGGCCGGATGATTCATGCCTTCTGCTCCAGCCCCATCGCTCGAATGACTGCTTTCCGGAAAGTCAGCGCGCTGATGACCATGTCATCGCACTCATTGATGATCTTGTGCCCGTGGGGGCGATCCTTCTCGTCAATCACGCCGTCGGCGACTGCAGGACTGATCGCTGCGCAGAGGTCGCCAAAGTCCTTCACCAACTGCCCAACACCGACCGTATCGGCTGACGTTTCGATGGCGTCCATGCGGATCGGCAGAATGCCGCGACGGCGGCCCAGCGCGCGCTCGCAGTTGCTGCGGTACGGCTCGGGCAAGCTCATCACCCACGAATCTTCCAGATCCGCCGGCAGCGTTTTGACGACGCCGTCCAGGTAGCGACCGAGGATCTGGCCGTTGTGCTTCTTGTCCGCGTCGCCGTCCCCTTCCCCACCCAGAGTGATTCGGAACGGGACTTCACGGTCATCTTGTGCGTACATCGACAGGTACTGATCGGCCACCACCATGGCGAAGCTGCGGCGGTTGGTGCCCGTGTCGCGCAGCATCTGCTCGGTGAATCCGTAAATCACCGTCTGGCGCTTGGGCAGGAAATGGGGCTTGGGCTTCATGACAGGCTCTCAGGAGCGGCGCACGATGGGCGCCATGGACAACTACTCAGGGATGACGGGGGTCGCCCCCCTTGCGCTACGCTGGATTTGCGAACAACACAGCCCGCAAGGAGGGCGACATGGCAAAGAAGGGCGTTACGGCTGGCCGGAGTCAGATGAACGAGATCCGGCATCAAAATCACTACTGGAAGGGTTTTGCGGATTACACGCTCGAAGTCTTCGGCGACACGCTGAAGAAGCGGGAAGGCTGGAAGAACGACCTGACTGGCTTGGACGCAATCCACTACTACCTTGTGGAAAAGCACCACTGGCTGCCGTCGGTTGTTCGGGCAATGTCTCTGGAAGACCTTCGATTCGCCTTGACCGAAGAAATGCATGGCTGGACGCTGCCAAAAGACGCGCTCGGGCCAGAGGACATGTAGCTGAAGCCGCTTCTAGACTGAGTTGCTGGCTGCGCAGCAGTTCCGATCTGCTGCGCAGCTTCTGCAGAGAACGAATAGGCCACTGCAGACTCGGCATGTCGCGTGGAGGAAGATCTTTGGAGAGCGTGATTTCCTCCTGCGACAGATGCGATAGGAAGGCTCGTGAGCCCGCCGCGAGGGCAGCCGAGGTAGACGGCCATTCCTGGAAGGCCAGCAGTCGGCGGTGGATTGCCAGTCGTCGCTTCAGCGCGCGCATGTCAGGCAACCTCCAGAGGTGCGTATCGGTCTTCGTCGGGGTCATGCGGCGCTGGCTGCGCCTGCGTCTGTTCCTGCACGCCCAGCAGGCGCTGGATCTGCGGCAGGGCCGGCAAGGCACCCTCCTCTGCCCAGCCCTCAACCTGCTCGGCCGGCAGCTGCAGCACCTTGGCCAACTGCTTGTCGGTGCTCAGGCCCAGCTTTGCGCGCAGCGCGCGCTTGCTCATGCGCTTGTCCGAAAGGGTCCGAACTACTCCAGCGGGCGGCGCACCAAAGGCTTCCGGCTTGAGCAGTTCGAGAAACTGCCTCCGCGCCGGCGGGATCCCACTAGAACGCCACTCGCTCACGGAAGGCGGCTTGATCTGGCAGATACGGGCCACCTCGGTCGTGCCACCCAAGCGGTCGATGATTTCGGAAGCAGTAAGGTTGTCCATGCAGAAAATATTAGGACTAGCTAATGCATCAGTCAATAGCCAGTCCTAATCCAATTGTGGTTAGCCTTTCCTAATGACCACTCTTGCCGAACGACTCACGCTCGCCATCGAGCACGCCAAGATCACCAAAGCAGAGCTTGCTCGTCGGGTAGGAATTTCTGCCCCTAGTGTCAACGGGTGGTTCAGCGGCAAGGCCAAGTTCCTGCGAGGAGAGAACCTTCTTGCAGCTGCCAAAGGTCTGGGCGTAAGCGAGACTTGGCTAGCCACGGGCAAAGGACAGATGCTGTCGGGCACAGATCCAGCGGAATGGATCTCGCCAGTCCGAGAGGTTGAGACGCCACCCGGCTATGTTCGCTTCGACTTGTTCGAAGGGGGTGCGGGGATGGGTGCAGGGATGGTCAACCAAGACTACCCGGAGGTTGTAAAGACCATCGAGGTTGCCGAATGGGAAGTGCGCAGGAAGCTCGGCTACCTGCCCCATCCTGGTCGAATTCAAATCATCACCGGCCGGGGCCCATCCATGCGTCCGAAGCTGGAAGATGGTGACATTGTTTGGATCGACACCAGTTGCGACTACTTCGACGGCGATGACTACTACCTCATCAACATCGGCGGCGAGACGCAGATCAAGATGCTGCAGAAGCGAGGTGATGGTCTGTATGTTGTGAGCGTCAACACTGACTTCCCTGCTTACCGCCCCGATCTGGGCGATCTCTGCATCTTAGGAAAAGCCCTAATACACGCAGGATTGCGCAAGTTCTAGTGCCTAGTGCCTGCGCTCTGAAGATTGGAGCAAAAGAAAACGCCGCGTTCGCGGCGTTCTTGTTGGGGGAGCGAAGGCCATCACTCGGATCGAGAAAGGTGCGCCTCACCAGAGGCTGGCTGAATTGCTCGATACGCCTGTCGTTCACCAGCCCCAATGACTACGTTTTGAGACGTAGCGCTAGAGCCGCAGAAACCACCGGTCGTCTCCAATCGCAAGAAGTGGCCGCCCGGAGTCACATGCAAAGTTGCGCTCTCGCTGGACCTAATTGATACCACCTTCGCGTTGTCCAAGAAGAGCAGGTAGGCGCAGGCGGATCCTTTGACTCCCTGATCCCTTGTTACGACGATCTGCGCGGAACGTTCGGCACTGGGCGTCAGAAGATTCGGTAGGAAAACGCGCTCTGCGGGGATTGGATGTTCCCGACCAGGCTCGACTGCAGTCGTCGTACAGCCTATCAACGTTCCCAGCAACGCCAAGCAAGCAACACGCTTCTTCATGACCGGTCCTTGTTTAATGGCGCTCGACATTAGCATGCAGCACGGGTATTCGGCAGAGACCTATTCCTGGGCAACTAGAGGTCTGGGCTCGCTCACTATCCCGGGTTGCTGGGGTCGAGACATCGGCAGAATGTTAGCCACTCCTATTGACAAGAATGATTAGCGTCTCCTAATCTTCGCCTGTCGCTCAACTGAGCCCTATCCCAGGGCCGGGGGCAGGAGATCAACCATGCCTACTCTGGCCCTCAACACCGAAACCGCCCCCGGCACCGCCAAGGCTGACACGGTCAGCGGGAAGGTCGTCCAGAACTTCGGCGCCGCCCGGATCTACTACACCGCCGACGAGGCAACCGCCGCAGCGCGCGCCCTGATCGCCGCTGCGCAGCAGCTGCGCGACGAAAGCCAGGGCGCCGCCGCATGAGCGCCGTCATCGCCAACCACTCCCCCGTGCAGCGCGCGGCCGCCGCCGCCGGCATCGTGCGCCGCGCCGCTGGACGCTGGGGCGTGCGCCCCGAACTGGTTCGCTACGTGGCCGGTCACGCAGCCGCCGGCGTCCTCCTGCACGGCCAGAGCGTTGCGGGTGCCGTTGCCGCCGCGCGTCTCGATGCGCGCGCCCAAGGCGGTGCTGCATGAGCGCCCCTTCCAAGATCGCGGCCATCCGCCACGCAGTGAGCGCGCTTCATGGCGCAGCTGACGACGGCGCAGACACCCGCCGCTACGCCGACGCGCTGCAGGAAGCTGCCGAGGCCATTGATGCGCTGGTTGCGGCCGATCAGGACTACGACCAAGCGCGAGACCGGTGGCTCAACTCGCCGAGCGATCACGAATCGTTCGAGGCGGCGCGGGAAGCCTGGGGGCGGCGCGCCATTGCCCTCGCCCGCGTCAAGGGCGGTGCCGCATGAGCCGCAGCGGATACAGCGACGACTGCGACACCTGGCCGCTGATCTGCTGGCGCGGCGCGGTTTCTTCCGCCTTGCGCGGCAAGCGCGGGCAGCAGTTCCTGATCGAGCTTCGCGATGCGCTCGACGCGATGCCAGAAAAGCGCCTCATCGCCGAACAGCTGCAGGACAGCACAGGCTGCCACTGCACGCTGGGGGTTATCGGCGCCAAGCGCGGCTTGGACATGACCGGCCTCGACCCCAACGACCGCGAGGCCGTGAGCAAGGCGTTTGGCATCGCCGAAGCGATGGCGGCGGAGATCGTTCACGAGAACGACGGCGAGTGGCGCTGGGATAACGAACCGCCGGAGCAGCGATGGACGCGCATGCGGACTTGGGTAGAGCGCCACATCACTGCAGCTGGTGCCCCATGACCGACGCCGATTTCATCGCCGCCATGGCCGTCGGCATCCCGCCCATCACCCCGCCCGCCGGCCCAGCACCGGCCGAACCCACCACCGAACAGGACGCCGAGTAATGCGCCACCTGGCCCTGCCCTTCTACTGCGCCGTAATCGTCTTGCTGCTGCTGGCACTGCTGGCGCGCGCCATCTACACCGGCGCCGCCTCGTTCGTCCTGCCGTGCGCTGCAGGCATCGCCTACTTCGCCTGGTGCGGCGTACGCGACCTGGTCCGGAACTGGCCAGCCTTCCGCGAGGAAATGCGGCAGCGCGCGGCAGAGCGACAGCGCGCGCCGATGCCCGCAGACGACACCCACTGATCCCCTGCCCTGCGCTCTCCCCCTGTAGCGCAGGGAGCCCGCGCCGGCCGGGTTCCACCAGCCGGCAACTCATCCCAGGAGTCCAGCGTGCGTAACCAGCTTGACGTCTTCGATCACGACCCAGCACGCGTGGCAGCGCTGAACCGCTCAACTGCTGGGCTAGTCGATTTTGAGAAGCGCAGCCTCGTCAATCGCTCGGTCGTCGAGTACGGCTGCATCAGCAGCAGCGCGATCGACAAGGTCCTTGATGTTGTCAAACCCCTCCGCCAATCCTTCTGTCTTCTCCTTAGCCAACACCGGACCGTCATTGGCGCTGGGTTCCCAGTGAGCCAAGGAATACGCCCCAAATTCGCGTTGAATAGAGGAAACGTCTCCCGCGAGCCGCGCCAGCCTCATGCCGGTTTTTGGGGGCACTGCGTGCAATCTGGAAATGACGGAGAAGAGCTTGTTCGTCGTTATTTCACCAGCCCTCTCGGCCAACTGCGCACGAATTGGGGAATGAGAAACGAACCGGTCTTTAGAAAAGGTCGCAGCATTGAGAAGGCTTTGTATCGCTCCAACCCTCACCCGAATTTGTGCGAGTTCTCCGCTCAGAAAGCAAAGAAGCACCTGTTCCTCTCTTTCTCGTTCGGCAGCCAACTGCACATTGAGTCGCTTTCGCTCCTCGATTCCATTTGTCAGCCCAACCTGAGCAACGGCGTTGGCTTTCTTACCCAGCAGGAACACCGCAAAGGCGGCAAGCGCGGCGACGCCGACGCTAGCAATAGCAACTGCGACTCCCAACACGGCTACCACTACGGCCCATGCATCCCACCAAATGACGCAGTCACCAACACCGGGCTCCATGCATGGGCTGATTCCATTCCACAACTGCTCCCAACTACCCATTTCCCAATCCCCCTGTGGACTGGACGGCATTCTGCCATGACCCGGCAGCCGGAGGCGTGCCGTGCGTAACCAGCTCGACATTTTCAAAGACGACCCGGTCCGCATGGCCAAAGCAAACCGCGAAGCCGCCGTCCACGCGCTGCACGACAGGCAGTTCACCGAAAGCGAGCGCCAGGAGCGCGCGGCCTACTACACCCGAGAGGCAGAGCGCTGGGAATTCAGCGCCGCCCTCGGTGGGCAGTCAATTAACGCTGGAATAACTGGGGTACACGCCGATGCTGCTACCTGACGAACTTTCCTTCGGCATCCACGCCCGGAATGTCAGCCAGCCCCCGCCGGGCCAGCTCAACTGCTTCCTGCAACGTCTGGTCGTCCCGGCGGACCATCGTGACCAAGACGTTATCGGTGACGTCCCCGTTTCGATCCACCGCCTCGATGTAACCGTCGTAACCAAGGGGCTGACCGGCTCGTTCCTTGGCCACTACGCGCAGCACGGGGCCGCCTTGGGCCGTACCGCGCCGCAATCCATCGGCGATTTTCTCTATCGCTGCGGACGTGCCCTGGAGACGTGCTTCCGAAAGCAATCCAACTACCGGAAATCCCCGGCCCACATGCACGACTGTCGATGTCGGCAGTGCCACCTCAAAAACGCTTACAGACCAATAGGCGCCTCGTCCATCCACGTGGACGGTCGCAACCGCACCGTCTTGGGCAACAAGGAACACCTCTCCGTAACCCTCGTTCGATCGCTTCATGCGTTGGCTGCCTTGTTAAGTCCCAGCGGAGCTTATCACCGCACTTCCACGGAGATTCGATGTGATTGTGAAACAACTGTGCGGGAGTGCTTCTTTGCCGCAAGCCCAACTGCAGATCCTTCGCCATGCCCTGGGAGTCGGCGACGGTGGCATGGAGCGAAGCTATCGCAACCACTTCGTCACGGACCCAGGCGGAGCCGGTCACCGGCGCTGCATGGCGCTCGTCTCGCGCGGGTTCATGGTTCAGCGCGCGGGCAACGCGATCACCGGCGGCAGCGACCTGTTCAACGTCACCCAGGCCGGCCGGGCGGCGGTGCAGGAGCACACCCCGCTGCCGCCGAAACTGACCAGGTCGCAGCAGTGCTACCGGCAGTTCCTGCGCTACGACGGTGGCGTGACGTTTGGTGAGTATCTGCGGGGCTGGCGATGAAGGCGATCACCAACAACACGGCGGTGCGCCATGGCTGACCAGCTGCTCACCGCTTCAATGGACCACCGCGACGTCGGCTGGCAGCTCGCCAGCATGTCCGGGGTCGATATCGACTCAATCGCTCCCCAGGACGCTCGTCTGTGGGAAGCCCGAGGCCAGGCGCTTCAGGCACTCGCTGCCGGCGACATGGACGCAGCACTGCGGACCATGGGCATGGTGTCCCCGCGAATCATGGACCGGGATGAAGCGCGGTCGATCGCATCGGAGGCGGTGGCGGTACGCATTGCCGCCGGGTGGACGCGCGACATGCTGGTCAGCAGCACCGAGAGCGGCCGCGCGCCGTGTGGTCGCGGCTACTACCTGTTCTGCTCCGGGGCCATCGCGGTCTGCTACTTCCCGATGATCTGCATCACCGACATGAACGGCCGGGGCTATCACTTCGATATCCCCCGTGACCTGCTCAACGAACGAGAGCCCAGCCCCTACGCAATCTGTCGCCCGGTCGTCCCGCAGCAGCTGGAGATGTTCCGATGATCGACTTGGACGCGGCATACGTGCCTGACGCCGATGAGGACGAGTACGACCGCCGGCGCCTGCCCGGTGCCTACTCCCAAACCGTCCATCACATCCGGGAGCTTCGCAAAGAGCGAGATGCTTTGCTACTGCGTGGCCACGCCGGGGACAGATTCAGGGCCGCCCAGCTGTCGTGGTTCATCAGGAACAACGAGAACTATGCCGGCCGCCTCCTGCAGCGAATGGAACAACTCGGAGCCAGCGCTGCACACGCACTGCTCACCCCGCCGCCGGCGCTGCCGGCCCAACTGGACCTGTTCGCATGACCGCTACATCGTTCCCCAGCAGCCCCACCGCAGTGGTCGACGCCACCAAGGCATCGTCTCCGGTCGCCGCGGTGGTTGCCGCCATGCGTCGGATCGATCCGGCTGGTGGCCCTGTTGCCGCCGACCAGGTCCGCGCCTGGGCCGACACACTGATGGCCGAGCTTTACTCGGCTCACGTGGCACGCTGGGAGTACCGCCACGCGGACGACTTCGCGCCGGGCTGCTGGGCCGAAGCGAACGCCGAACAGGTCTACTACGGCCCGCAACGTGGCTTGGTCATCCGCGCTCTGTTCGAAAAGCCGCGCGTGCCGCAGCCGGAGAAGGAGCACGTGTTCCAGAACCGCATCTGCACCAAGTGCGGCGATCCCGAAGACTGGGCCGGCCCTGACTGCATGCCGCCGGCTCCGCCGGTAGATCCGCGCAGCCGGCTTTCGTTCGACCCGCGCTGGATGCTGCAGCCGCTGCAGTGGCTGCGTGATGCACCGCCACACCTCAACCATTACGACAGGCGTCACAGGTCCAGACAGGCGGCTTTCCTGCTGGAAAAGCTGGAAGCCCACATTACGGAGTGCGAAAAGCCATGACTCAGAAGCAGATCAGCCATCCCGAAGGCCTGCCCAACTGCGCTGCCGGCCACCGCGCGCGCCACATCCAAGACGAGCGGCGAGCGAGCGCCGGGGGGGGCCACCTGGTCGAATGCTGCTGCAGGTCGACCAGCAAGAAGACGGATGCCGATGCAGCGTTGGCTGAGTGGCGTCGGATCAACAGGCCGGCCCGGAGCCCGCGTGCTGCGCCGATCGCGCCCGGCAAGGTTGTGCAGTTCAAGCTGAGCTTGGCCGAGCAATCACAAAAACCGCAGCGCGCGACGGGAGGCAGACATGGGCGCGGCTGAAAAGCTGGAAGAGTTGCTGTCACTGGACCGCGTGCGGCAGACCACTGGCATGGGCACCACCTTCATATACGGCGAGATCAAGGCCGGCCGCTTTCCGCGATCAATCCGCATCGGAAGGCGCGCACTGTGGATACAATCCGAGGTGCAAGGCTGGGTTCGGCAGCAGATCGCCCTGAATCGGCCTGCGCAGGTGGATGGGTAGGCGGGCGGGTAGCAATAGCTGAGGCAAAGAAAAAGCCCCTATTTCTAGGGGCTTTTCGAAAATTCTGGCGGAGAGAGTGGGATTCGAACCCACGGAAGGTTTGACCCTTCGCCGGTTTTCAAGACCGGTGCCTTAAACCGCTCGGCCATCTCTCCGTATCGGCCCAGCCTGCTGGCCGGGCACGCATTCTCGCACGGCCGGGCGATTTGCCCAAGACCGTTGTTCCGTCGGGGCGGCGCCTCAGCCCGCGTCCACCGCCAACGCACCCAGCGCACTGGCCTTGATACGCTCCTTGGCCTTCTCGCAGGCGCCACCGCAATCCAGGCGCGAGGCCTCCAGCTGCGGCGGCAGGTGTTCGGCCAGGAAGTCGATGAATACCCGCACCGCCGGCAGCAGGCCGCGACGCGAGGCGAACACGGCATGGCACACGCCCTGCGGCAGCGACCAGTCCGGCAACACCACTTCCAACTCGCCATTGCGCACGGCATCGGCGCAGACAGTTTCCGGCAGCATGGTGATGCCGAAGCCGTCCTTCACCATGCTCTGCAGCAGCGGGAAGTCGAAACCGGCCACGCGCGGCTGCAGGTCCACCCGGCGCACGGCGCCTTCGGGTCCGTGCAGTTCCCAGCGCTGGCGCGCTTCGTCTTCGCTGATGCTGAGGGTTACGTGGTTGGCCAGCTCTTCCGGGTCCTTCGGGCGACCGGCGCGGTCCAGGTACTTCGGGCTGGCCACCAGCAGTTCCTGCACCTGGCCGAAGCTGCGCATCACCAAGCTGCCGTCGTCATCCAGCCGCGAGCGCACGCGCAGGGCCACGTCGTAGCCTTCGTTGATGATGTCCACGCGGCGGTTGCTGATGTTCAGCTGCAGCCGCACCTTCGGGTACTGCTCGAGGAACTTGGGCAGCAGCTTGGGCAGCTGCATCTGCGCCAGCGACACCGGCACGCTGGCGCGTACCAGGCCGCGAGGCTCGGCGCTTAGGCGGTCCACCACCTCGCGCGCGGCCTGCGCCTCGGCCAGCATGGTCTGGGCGTGGCGGTGCACGCTGGTACCGACGTCGGTAACGGCGAAGCGGCGCGTGGAGCGCTGCAGCAGGCGCACGCCCAGGTCGGTTTCCAGCTGGCTGATACGGCGGCTCAGGCGCGACTTGGGGATGCCCAGTGCGCGCTCGGCGGCGGCGAAACCGCCGTGGTCGACCACCATCGCGAAGTAGTACAGATCATTCAGGTCATGCATACCCGAGTTCCATTGATAGAACAATACGTGGCATTCAACCACCTTTATCCCGCCGATGCAACAACCTATCGTTCTCTCCGTCGGCGGCAAGCCCGCCACCTCTCCCGAACATAGGTACTGCCATGAAGCTTCTGCACATCGACGCCAGCGTGCTTGGCGACAACTCCGTCTCCCGCCACCTGACCGCCGCCGTGGTGGCCCAGTTCAAGCAGCAGATCGACGGCCTGCAGGTTGATTATCGCGATCTTGACGCCAATCCGGTACCGCATCTGCGCAGCGGCTCGCTGGCCAAGACCGACCCGGCCGAGGCCGCTGATGCTGAACAGGTGCTCAAGCAGTTCCTGGCCGCAGACATCGTGGTGATCGGTGCGCCGATGTACAACTTCAGCGTGCCCTCCACCCTGAAGGCCTGGATCGACCGCGTGGCGGTGGCCGGGCGCACGTTCAAGTACACCGAGAACGGCCCGGTGGGCCTGGCCGGTGGCAAGCGGGTGATCGTGGTCAGCAGCCGTGGCGGTATCTACACCGATTCGCCGGCGGACTTCCAGGAGCCCTTCCTGCGCCAGACGTTTGCCTTCTGGGGCATCAACGACATCGAGTTCGTGCGTGCCGAGGGCATCGCCTATTCGCCGCAGCACCGCGAAGACGCCATTGCCGGTGCACTGGCAGCGCTGCCGTCGCATGAGCCGGCGGAAGTGGCAGCGGCGTAACGCGTTCCAGCGTTCGGCGCCTCTCTCCCTCGTCTGGGCGCTGAACGCGGGCCGGGATTCCCTCCCCCATCCCGGCCCACCCTGGCGGTCCTGCTTTTGCGGGGCCGCTTTTTTTTGCCACCATGGGGCGATGGACTACATCGTGATGGCTGCGCACCGCAGCGAATTTCCGCACCCGATCACCCTGCACCGTGGGCAGGCGCTGGTGGTGGGCGATCGTTATGAGGGGCCCGAGGGTTGGGAAGACTGGTTTCTGTGCGAGGCCGAGGGACAGCAGCCGGGGTTCGTGCCGGCGCCGGTGATCGGTCGCGATGCGCAGGGTGGCGCGTTTGCCACGGAGGATTACTGCGCACGGGAGCTGGATGTGGACCCGGGGCAGCCGTTGCGCGGCGTGCGCACGCTCAATGGCTGGGCGTGGTGTGTGCCGGCGGCTGGCGACGCCGGTTGGGTACCGCTGGAGAAGCTGCGCGTAGCAGGTTGATGGATTGCGTCATCCACGCATGGCGTGGATCTACTGCAAAGCCCTAAGCCCCCAGCGCCTGGATGCAGCATCGCGCCGTCGGTAGATCCACGCCATGCGTGGATGCCGCACCGCCTCAGTAGATCCACGCCATGCGTGGATGCCGCACCGCCTCAGTAGATCCACGCCATGCGTGGATGCGGTGCCGACATGGCCGGCACCCATCAGAAGGCCGCCGGGCATGGCCCGGCGCTACCGGCTGATCAGCCGATGGTTTCGATGCCGCCCATGTACGGGCGCAGGGCTTCAGGCAGGGTGATGCTGCCGTCGGCGTTCTGGTAGTTCTCCATCACCGCGATCATCGCGCGGCCGACGGCCACGCCCGAGCCGTTCAGGGTGTGCGCCAGCTCCGGCTTGCCGGTGGCCGGGTTGCGCCAGCGGGCCTGCATGCGGCGGGCCTGGAAGTCACCACAGTTCGAGCACGAGGAAATCTCGCGGTAGGTCTCCTGCGACGGCAGCCAGACTTCCAGGTCGTAGGTCTTGATGGCCGAGAAGCCCATGTCGCCGGTGCACAGCAGCACCTTGCGGTACGGCAGGCCCAGCTTCTCCAGCACCACTTCGGCGCAGCGGGTCATGCGCTGGTGTTCGGCGTCGCTGTCTTCCGGGCGGCAGATCGAAACCAGCTCGACCTTCTCGAACTGATGCTGGCGGATCATGCCGCGCACGTCGCGGCCACCGCTGCCGGCTTCGGAACGGAAGCACAGCGAATGAGCGGTCATGCGCAGCGGCAGGCGCTCGGCATCGAGGATCTCGTCGCGGGCGATGTTGGTCAGCGAGATTTCCGAGGTCGAGATGAGGTAACGCTTCTGCTCACCCAGCTGGGTGATGAACATGTCCTCTTCGAACTTGGGCAGCTGGCCGGTGCCGTACAGGCTGTCGGCGTTGACGATCACCGGCACGTTGGTTTCCTGGTACTCGTGCTCGCCGCTGTGCAGGTCGAGCATGAACTGGGCCAGGGCGCGATGCAGGCGGGCGATCGGGCCACGCAGCACGGTGAAGCGCGAACCGGACAGCTTGGCGGCGGTCTCGCCGTCCAGCCACTTGTTGCGGGCGCCGAGCTCAACGTGGTCCAGCACCTTGAAGTCGAACTGGCGCGGGGTGCCCCAGCGCGACTGCTCGACGTTCTCGCTTTCATCGGCACCGGCCGGCACGTCATCAGCGGGAATGTTCGGGATGCCCATGGAGATCGTGTCGATCTTCTCGCGCAGCTCGTCCAGGGCCACTTCCGAAGCCTTCAGCTCGTCGGCAAACGCGGCGACCTCGGCCATGATGGCCGAAACGTCTTCGCCCTTGGCCTTGGCCTGGCCGATGGCCTTGGAACGGCTGTTGCGCAGGCTCTGCAGCTCCTGGGTACGCACCTGGATGCGCTTGCGATCGGCCTCCAGTGACTCCAGGGCAGACACGTCGAGCTCGAAGCCGCGGCTGGTGCGCAGGCGTTCGGCGAGGTCGGCGGGCTGGTGGCGGAGCAGGGCTGGATCAAGCATGGCAGGCGTCGTGGTGGGTAACAGGAACGGGATTATCGCCTGTTATACGGAATTCTGCCGCCCGGTTCATTCCGGCCGTGGCAGAATCGAGGTATTCCGTACTGGTCTGGTCCATGTCTGCTCCCCGTCCGTCGCCTGCCAAGTCGTTCACCGTGCATATCCCGCGCAACGCCCTGAAGATCGCCGGCATCGCCTTCGGCGTGGGCATCCTGCTGTTCGTGCTGGTCTGGCTGACCGGACGCGACAAGGAATTCTTCCGTGCCGACCCGGCCGCGCAGACGCCGCAGGAAACCGCCCAGGTGGAACCGCTGCCCGAACCACTGGCCGCGGCGGCCGGTTCCAGCGACATGCCAGACGCCAAGCCGGCCCCGGTGCCGGACGAGGAAGATGCGCCGAAGCTGGTGGAAACCGCCCCGCCCCCGCCACCGGCCACGGTTGAACCCGCTCCGGCCGCGCCGGGTACTGCGGCACCGGCAACCGCCAATGCGCAGCCGATGCCGATTGCCGGCCAGTCGCCGCCGCCGGCCTACCCGGCCGCCGCCCTGCGACGCGGTGAAGCGGGCAGCGTGGTGGTGCGGGTGGAGGTGGACGCCACCGGCTACCCGAACAACGTGACGGTGATCCAGCGCAGCGGTTCGCGCGAGCTGGACCGTGCAGCGACGGACGCGGTGCGTCGCTGGCGCTTCAGCCCGGCAGTCAGCAATGGCCAGCCGGTACCCGGCAGCATTGAAGTGCCGTTCGACTTCAAGCCGCAGTAACTGAACGCTTCCCCGCAGAAAAGCTGAACCTTGCAGGTTGCGTTGACGCAATGCTGACACGCTTCGACGCCGCCTCGGGCAACACTCTGGGCGTCGTTACTGACGTGAGGAGTTTGCGATGACTGCCACCACCCACGAGAACCTTCATTCGCCGCAACTGCAGCAGGATGGCGCGCTCGAGCCGCGCTCGACCTCCCCTTGGCTGTGGCTGGCCTTGATCGTGGCGATGTTCGCCGCGGCACTGGTCTGGCTGCGTTTCTCCAGCCATGACGACGTTGCGCCTGCACCGGTAAGCGAGCGCATGCTGCCGGCCACGGAAACGCCGGTTGCCGCCACGCCCGCCCCGGCTGCGCGACAGGCCGTGCCCGCGCAGAGCGAGCGCAAGGCAGCCCCGGCCGTACGCAACCGTGAGGCGCGTCCGCTGGCGAGCAACAGCAAGCCCAGCTATCCGGCCGTCGCGCTGCGCAGTGGCGTGCAGGGCAGCGTGGTTGCCAGCTTGAACGTGGATACGCGTGGCAACGTGACCGACGCTGCGATCGTGTCGCGCAGTGGTGAGCGCAGCCGCGACCTGGACCGTGCCGTGCTGAACACCGTGCAGGGTTGGAAGTTCGAGCCGGCCATGCACCAGGGCCGTGCGGTGGCGAGCGTGGTACGCGTGCCGGTGGATTTCCGTACCGAACAGCGTTGATCGCCGGCTGACGCCTGAAATGAAAACGGAGGCCTCGGCCTCCGTTTTTTTTGCGCGCGCGTTGGGATTCCGCCGGGCATGGCCCGGCGCGCGCAGCGGCGCCGGGACTACCTCAGGCCAGGTTGAAGCCGGCGCTGCGAGCCAGTCCGTCGAAATCCGGGAAGGACGTTGCGACGTTGGCGATGTCGTTGATGCGCACTTCGCCGTGGCTGATCTGGCCGGCAATGGCGAAGGCCATCGCGATGCGATGATCACCGTGGCTTTCAATGGTGCCACTGCCCAGCGATACGCCGCCGTGCAGGGTGGCGCCATCTTCGGTTTCGTCCACTTGCATGCCCAGCGCGCGCAGGCCGGTCGCCATCGCGGCCAGGCGATCGGATTCCTTCACCCGCAGTTCGGCGGCGCCGGTCACCACGGTCTGGCCTTCGGCGGCAGCAGCGGCCACGAACAATGCCGGGAACTCGTCGATCATGTCCGGCACCAGCTCCTCGGGAATGCGCGCACCCTTCAGCGGCGCGTAGCGCACCAGCAGATCGGCCACCGGTTCGCCACCCTGCTCTGCCGGGTTCTGTTCGGTGATGTCCGCGCCCATCAGGCGCAGCGCGTGCAGCAGGCCGGTACGGCGCGGATTGAGGCCGACCTGCTTCAGGCGCAGTTCGGAGCCGGGAATGATGCTGGCCGCGACCAGGAAGAACGCGGCCGAGGAGAAGTCGGCCGGCACCACGATATCGGTCGCGCGCAGGCGCTGGCCACCACGCAGGCGGGCCTTGCCCGGCGAGAACGCGATGTCCACGCCGAACGCGGACAGCATGCGCTCGGTGTAGTCGCGGGTCGGGTGCGGCTCAGTGACGCTGGTTTCGCCGTGCGCGTACAGGCCGGCCAGCAGCACGGCGGACTTGATCTGCGCACTGGCCACGGGCGAGGCAAAGTCGATGCCGTGCAGCGTCTGCCCGCCATGCACGTGCAGCGGCGGCGTGCCGTCTTCCTCGGTGTCGATCTTCGCGCCCATCTGCGACAGCGGACCGGTGACGCGGCGCATCGGACGGCCGGACAACGATTCGTCGCCGACCAGCGTGCAGTCGAATGCCTGACCGGCCAGCAGGCCGGCCAGCAGGCGCATGCCGGTGCCGGCATTGCCACAGTCGAGCGGTGCGCTGGGTGCCTGCAGGCCATCGATGCCGACGCCGTGCACGACGCGCTGCGACGCACTGGGGGTTTCGATGCGCACGCCCAGCTGGCTGAAGATGCGCGCGGTGGCGCGGGTATCTTCGCCTTCCAGGAAGCCTTCGATATGCGAGGTGCCATCGGCCAGCGCGGCGAACATCA
The DNA here is from genome assembly GCF_040548715.1 of Stenotrophomonas sp. 2694. NCBI lineage: Bacteria > Pseudomonadati > Pseudomonadota > Gammaproteobacteria > Lysobacterales > Lysobacteraceae > Stenotrophomonas > Stenotrophomonas sp. 2694. The sequence goes on along the minus strand of NZ_JBEPSG010000007.1, from coordinate 101,513 downwards.
CCGAGCGGTGCGAGACCGACTTGTCGCCGGGAATGGTCAGGCTGCCCTGCAGGGGCTGGCCCTTGCGGGCGATCCAGTGCTGCGCGTTGCTCATCGTTGAATGGTTCCGTAAACGCCGGCTCGCCGGCGGTGCATCAGGGGCGGCGGCCGCAGCCGCCGCAGCAGGGATCAGGGCACGGCTACCGGATAGGAGCCAAGCACCTTGATCTGCGCCGAGTGCGCTTCCAGTTCGTCCAGTGCGGCCTGCATCGGCGCATCGTCGATGTGACCGGCCAGGTCGATGAAGAAGCCGTATTCCCACTTGCCGTGGTGCGAGGGACGCGACTCGATGCGGTTCATGCTGATGCCATGGCGCGCGAACGGGCTGAGCACATCGAACAGCGCGCCGGGCTTGTCATGGATGAACACCAGCACCGAGGTACGGTCATGGCCGGAGGTCGGGAAGATGTTGCGCCCCACCACCAGGAAACGGGTGGTGTTGTCGGCATCGTTCTGGATCGGCTTGGTGACGACCTTCTTCAGGCCGTACACATGGCCGGCGCTCTCGCCGCCAATGGCCGCTGCATCGTCGGCGTTGCGCGCACGGCGCGCGCCTTCGGCGTTGCTGGCCACCGGGATCTTCTCGGCCTTGGGCAGGTTGGCGCGCATCCATGCCGAGGTCTGCATGAACGATTGCGGATGGCCGTAGACACGCTCGATGTCCTCGATGCGGCCACTGCGCGACATCAGGTACTGCTGCACGCGCAGTTCCACTTCGCCGCAGATCTTCAGGTTGGAGGTAAGGAACATGTCCAGGGTGATCTGGATGGTGCCCTGCCCCGAGTTTTCCACCGGCACCACGCCGAAATCGGCGTTGCCCGCTTCCACTTCCTGGAACACTTCTTCGATGCTGGCCATCGGCAGGCCCAGCGCCGAGCGGCCGAAGTGCTTGAGCACGGCCTGCTGGCTGAAGGTACCTTCCGGACCGAGGTAGCCGATCTTCAACGGCTCCTGCTGGGCCAGGCAGGCCGACATGATTTCGCGGTAGACGTGCACCAGCAGCTCATCGCTGAGCGGGCCTTCGTTGCGATCCACCACCATGCGCAGCACCTGCGCCTCGCGCTCGGGGCGGTAGTAGTCGACGGCAGCGGCGAGCTTGCCCTTGGCCTTGCCGACCTGGTGGGCGAACTGTGCGCGTTCGGCGATCAGGCTCTGGATGTCACGGTCGATCTGGTCGATCTTCGAACGCACATCGGCCAATGCCAGTGGCGCCAGGGTCGGCACCGCGGTTGCCTTCGACTTGCCCTTGGGCTTGGAAGTGGCGCTGTCCTTGGCCGGCTCGGCCTTCTTCGACGCCTTCTTGCTGGGTTTGCTTGCCATCGGAATTCCTTGTTGCGGGGCGCGCACCCGACGATGCGCGCCGTTCATTGCTCAGCCGTGACGCTGCTGGAAATCGGCCATGAAGGCGACCAGCGCCTCCGCCCCGGCCAGCGGCATGGCGTTGTAAAGCGAGGCGCGGATGCCACCGACCACCTTGTGACCCTTCAGCGCCAGCAGGCCGGCGGCCTTGGCATCGGCGACGAAACGGGCATCGAGGTCGGTGTTGGGCAGGAAGAACGGGATGTTCATCCGCGAGCGCGCCGAATGGGCGACCTCGTTGCGATAGAAGCCGCCGGAGGCATCAATGGCGCCGTACACCAGCGCGGCCTTGGCGGCGTTGCGCTTGGCGAACTCGACCACGCCACCTTCGGCCAGCATCCACTTGAACACCAGACCGGCCAGGTACCAGTTCCAGGTGGGCGGGGTGTTGAGCATGGAATCGCGGGCGACGTGCGAGCGGTAATCGAAGATGTCCGCGCGTGGCTGGCCACTACGCTCCAGCAGGTCGCGACGGATGATCATCACCGCGATGCCGACCGGGCCCAGGTTCTTCTGCGCACCGGCATAGATGACACCGTAGCGGCGCACGTCCAGCGGCTCGCTGGCGATGGACGAACTGAAGTCGGCCACCAGCGGCACGTTGCCGGTCTCGGGCACATCACGGAACTCGACGCCGTGGATGGTCTCGTTGGCAGTGATGTGCACGTACGCGGCGTCGGGAGAGAGCTGCCAACCGGCGCGCTCGGGCAGCTGGCGATACCCTTCGGCCTCGCTGCTGGCGGCGATGTTGACGTCCACATAGGGGCTGGCCTGCTTGACTGCGGTCTTGCCCCAGTGGCCGGTGACCACGTAGTCGGCACGCTGGCCGGGGCTGGCGAAGTTGAGCGGGATCAACGCCTGCTGGGTGGTGGCACCACCGGGCAGGAACAGCACCGCATAGTCCGCGGGAATGTCGAGCAGGCGACGCAGGTCGGCCTCGGCCTCGGCGGCCACGGACATGAACTCCGGACCGCGATGGCTCATTTCCACGATGGAGGCACCGCTACCGTGCCAGTCCAGCATTTCCGCCTGCGCCTGGCGCAGGACCGATTCCGGCAGCGTTGCAGGGCCGGCACTGAAGTTGAACGCGCGCGTCATGGCACACCTGTGGGGCAAGACCCCTAGTATGCCGCACTGCACCAGCCTTGCGGCCTTGTGGCGCAAGGGAAATTTGGTTGCATCCGTATCCATTGCCGCGGCGGCACTGGTAGTGCCGGCCGCTGGCCGGCAACTGCAATCACCTTGGTTCACCGAGGTTGCCGGCCAGCGGCCGGCACTACCCAAAGCGGATTGGTCCGGGCGGTAGCGCCGGGCCATGCCCGGCGGAACGAATTCAGCGCGCGCCGAACCAGAGCAGCAGGCTGAGCACGGCTGCCAGCAGCAACGCACTGCCCAGCAGCCACGGCCAGCGCCGCACCCGACGCGGAGCGACCGGCACCACCGGTGCCTGTTCGGCTTCGTCGCTGCCTTCGTCATCGGCCAGTGGCGGTCGCCGGCGCGGGTCATGCGGCACTTCCAGCACGAACCGGTGCTGGCCGTCGAACACGACCTGGTCGCCGGCCTGCAGCCAGCAGTGGCGTACGGCAACGCCGTTGACCCGGGTGCCATCGGCACTGCCCAGGTCGCGCAGCAGTACCCGCTCGCCATGGACTTCCACCCGCGCGTGCTGTTCGGCGAAGGCGGGTTCATCGATCTCGATGTCGACATCGCTGCCACGGCCGATCACTCGCGCGCGCGACAGGGGGTAGCTGCGGCCGTGGTGCAGGCCGCCCACACCGCGCAGCAGGCGCTGCTCGTCACCGCTGCCTTCGACGCTGGCTGCCGGCGCCGGTGCCTGCAGCAGGGTGTCGACCTCGCCCTGCAGGACCATTTCCACGCCGTCGACGTAGACCGCGTCGCCCGCCCTCAGCAGGGCCATGCGCCGCACCGGGCGACCATTCACATGGATGCCACGGATACCGTTGCCGACCTGCAGCCAGAGGCCGCGGTCGTCCATGCAGAACTGCGCAAGCAGCAGCGCGCCGTTGCCGGCATCACCGAGGCGCACGCTGCCGTTTGCCTGGCGCACGATGCGCTGCACCCCGGGCCGCAGCGGCTGGTCGGGCTGTTGTTGTTGACTGAAGTGAACTAGCAGGTTCTGCACGCGGCGCAGACTAGCAGGTTGGCCGCCCACGAAGAAGAACCTGCGATGAGCGCTTGGCGTGGGCGCCGTCGATGCGCACAATGCTCGCCCTCTCAATTGATCCCCGCCCTGCGCCAGGAGCCTGCATGTCCACCATCGATGTCCGCCACGCCCACACCCTGCCCGACACCCAGGCACGTGAAGCGATCGAGCAGGTTGCCGCCAAGCTGGGCGAACGCTTCGGCCTGAAGTCGTCGTGGGCCGCCGACGTGCTGAATTTCTCCGGCAGTGGCGTGGACGGTGCGATCGAACTGCAGCCGGGCGCGGTGCGGGTCACGGCCAAGCTGGGCTTCCTGCTGTCGGCGATGAAGGGAATGGTGGAAAGCGAGATCCAGCGCGTGTTGAAGGAAAAGCTGGGCTGAACCTGCGCTGCGGCCATCACGGCCCAGCAACGGCGCGCCGCGCTACTCTCGGGGATAGGCCCAACTCCCACGGGGAATGCAATGAACCGTTACGAGAATGACGATCGCCGCGACGACGATGCCGGCTTCGGCGACCAGGCAGAGCGCTTTTCGCGCAAGCTGAGCGATTCGGCACAGCAGGTCTGGCTGGCTGGTTTGGGCGCCCTGGGGCGCGCGCAGGCAGAGGGAGGCCGGTTCTTCGATGGCCTGGTGAAGGAAGGCGAAGCCTGGGAAGCCCGCCGCCGTGAACGCAGCGGCGAGCAGGAACCGGGCTGGCGCGACAACGTCGAGCACTCGCTGGACGAAGCCCGCGAGAAGGCGTCCGGAACCTGGGACAAGGTCAACAAGGCCTTCGATGACCAGGTGCAGGGCGTACTCAAGCGACTGCACGTGCCGACCGCCGATCAGGTGACCGCGCTGGAAGCCCGCATCGATGCCCTGACCGCACGCCTGGCCAAGCTCGAACACCGTGCCTCCACCGACGTGGATGCTCCCTCGCCGGGCAGCCACCAGTCGCCGGGCAGCACGCCCTGAACCGCCTTTGTTGCAACGCAATAAATTTTCGTTGACAATCGCGTAGAACCCGCCAATCGCTTCGGCTGCCGTTTGTTCCCTCCCCTCACGGCTTCAGGATTGGCGGGTTTTTTCGTGTCTGGCGCGTGCGGATCTGCGGGCTGCATCACGGTTGTTGTCGGGAACACCCTGACGCAATCAACCGGTCGGCCCTTTACACTGTGGGCTTCCGTTTTCGCCCCTTCCGTCGTCGCCCTGCATGCTTCCCTGGATTCTGGCCCTGCTGTCGGCCCTGCTTACCTGCACCCTGGCCACCGTGTACCTGTGGTGGTTCAAGCGTCGACGTACCGAAATGCAACTGGGCCTGCAGGCCCTGGCGGGCATGCACTGGCGTGAGTTTTCCACGCTGATCAAGCGCATGCTGCGCGAGCAGCGCGGCCTGCGTGAACTACAGGATCCGAGCGAGGAAAGCCGCGAGCCGAGCAGCGATTTCCTGCTCAGCGATGGACCGAACACCTGGCGGGTGTCGTGCAAGCACGGCCTGGCCTATCGCATCGGCACCGCTGCGGTGAACGAACTGGGTGCTGCCGCGCGACTGGCAGGCGCCAAGGGCGGCATGCTGATCACCGAAGGCCGGGTTGAACGCGATGGCCTGGGCGCGGCGGAAAAGCAGGCAGTGGAAGTAATCGATGGTCCGCGCCTGTGGCCACTACTGCAGCCCTACCTGCCGGCCGATGTTGAGACCCGCGTGCGCGCGATCGCCCGCCATGAGGCGCTGCGCCGCATCGCCATTGCCGCACTGGCCTCAGTGACGCTGGGCCTGCTGGTCGGACTTGGCCTGCAGGGCCTGCGCCCGGAACAGGCGGACTCGGTCCCAGCACCGGCCGTTGCACCTGTAGCGCCGCCGGCTGCACGTCCTGTGCCGACGCCCGCCGCGCCGGAAAGCGCCGCGAATGCGCCCGCTCCCATGGTCGCCGCAGCCGCGGCGCAGAATGGCGACGACACGCGCAGCAATCCCAACCCGGACGCTGCCACGCTGGACCGCTACCAGGCCGAACTGGCCCGCGCGCTGGCGGGGCAATCCGGTATCGCCAGCGGCGTCTGGCTGACCCGGCAGACGCTGGCCATCAACCGCACCGGTGAACTGGAAACGGTGTGGCCACGCGTGTGCCAGGAAGTGCTGCGCTACCCCGCCCTGCGCAACGTGCGCGTGCAGCTCAACGCCCGCCCCGGTGTGGATGAGCCGGTGCGCTGGCGGCAGTGCGCGACGTATTGATGGGCTGCCGGGTGTAGCGCCGGGGGCGTGCCCGGTCGCCGTATCGTCAGCCCCGTGACGCCAGGTGCGCGATGTAACTGGAGCGCGACTCGCCGGCCGCCTTGGCCTGCGCATCCAGGCGAGCAAGGATACGGCGCGGCAAGCTGATGTTGACGCGCTCAATGGTGTCATCCAGCAACGAAGGGTCGATGCAGATGTAAGCGAGGATCCATCCTGCTGCATCTCCGGCCTCGGCTACCACCTTCTGTGGCGATGAAGGGCGTGGAATCGAGCGGCCGGCATCCAGCGCGGCATCGATCCATGCCAGTGCCGCCTCTTCGGCAGACGTCAATGCATCGTCGAGTGTGTCGGCAGCCGAGAAGCAGCCAGGCAGGTCCGGCACGATCACGCTCCACGCGGTGCGTTCATCACCGGCCTCGATCAAGACTGGATATCGCATGAGGGCCTCCTACGTCAGTCCCGCAAGCTTCCGCAGTGCCTGCACCAACCCTCTTCCCAGATCCTTTTTGGGATGAGGAACGGTGATGATGTGAGGCCGGTACGGATGCACGAATACATGATGGGATCCGCGGATCCGGTTGCAGTACCAGCCCGCCGCTTCCAGCTCCCGGATGAGGTCCCTGCTTTTCATGCAGGAACCATACACATCGTACACACGCACCGACAGAGCGCAAGACGACAGAGCCTGCAACGCCACGGCGAATGGGATGTCCGCCCCTATCGCGCCCCAGGCGCGAAACGGGCGACCAGATCCCAAGCATCGCCCAGGAACATCTGGCGCACGCGGGTGATCGGCTGTTCGCCGCGCCAGGTCAGGCGCTCGATCACCAGGCAGGCGGTACCGGGCTTCACGTCCAGCAGCCTGGCGGTGGACGCATCGGCGCCCCAGGCGCTGATGCGGTGCTGGGCGCGCGTCCACGACACGTTCTGCAGCAGCCAGCTGCCCGGTGCGGTGGTGCTGAAATCCACCTCCAGCACCTCGGGCACGCCGACCGGGCTGATCAGGCGATGCTCCAGCGCCAGCGGCCGGCCATCGGCCAGATGCAGGCAGCGCATCGCCAGCAACTGCTCACTGCCGGCCAGTTCCACTTCGCCGGCATTGGCTGCCTCGGCCAGGCGCAGTTCACGCTGCAGCAGCCGGTAGCCGTACTGATGTCCGCGCGATCCGACCTCCATTGCGATATCAGGGATCTCCAGCGCCACCTGCTCCAGATGCGGTGGCTGCCGAGCCACGAAGGAGCCCGCTCGGCGGCGGCGCTCGATCATGCCGCTCTCGGCCAGCGCGGTCAGCACCTTGTTCACCGTCATCCGCGAGCACCCGTACTGCTCCATCAGTTCGTGCTCGTACGGGATACGGAAGCCCGGCGCCCACTCTCCGCTGAGGATGCGGCTTTCCAGGTCGCTGCGGATGCGCTGGTTGAGCGTGGCGGACTTGCTGGCCTTCACGTGGTGGAGTCTCGATGGTGGGAGGCGATCAGCCCAGCACGCCACGCAGGGCAGCGGCGAAGGCGCTGGTGATGGCCTCGCGCTGCAGGTGGCGGCCCTCGGCCACGCACTGGCGGCCATGGCGCCAGACCGATCGCAGCGCGCCATTACGTGCGGCGAACACCCAGCTGTCAAGCCATGCGTCACCGTGTCGCGCCTGCAACGCGGGGTGCGCGGCGTCCAGTTCAACCATGTCTGCGCTGGCACCTATCTGCAGGTCGGCGGCCACACCCAGCGCCTGGGCACCGCCCTGCAGCGCACCCTCGAACAGGAAGCGCCCGGTGCTGCGGCCGGCATCCGGGGCCAACACGTTGCGACCCCGCAGGGTCAGGCGCTGGCCGTATTCCAGCAGGCGCAACTCTTCTGCGGCATCGATCAGCACGTTGGAATCGGAGCCCACGCCGAAGCGCCCGCCCTCGCGCGCGAAGGCCTGCATCGGGAACAGGCCGTCGCCCAGGTTGGCCTCGGTGATCGGGCACAGCCCGGCCACGGCCTTGCTGGCGACCATCTGCTCGCGCTCGTCGTCGGTGATGTGGGTGGCGTGCACCAGGCACCAGCGCGCATCGACCGGGGCATGCTCGTACAGCCACTGCACCGGTCGCCGGCCACTCCACGCCAGGCAGGCCTCGACCTCGCGCACCTGCTCGGCAATATGGATGTGTATCGGGCCATCGGTCAGCGGCAGCAGTGCGCTCAGCTCCTCGCCCGTCACCGCGCGCAGGCTGTGCGGGGCGATGCCGAGCACCGCATCGGGCAGCGTGGCCAGCGCGGTGCGGGCGCCATCAAGCAGCTGCGCGAACCCGTCTACGTCATGGATGAGGCGGCGCTGTGCCGGGTTCGGCGGCGCCCCACCGAAATCGGCGTGGGCGTAGAACACCGGCAGCAGGGTCAGGCCGATGCCGGTCTGCGCGGCTGCAGCCGCAATCTGCGCGCTCATCTCGGCGCGATCGGCGTAGGGGCGGCCATCGGCGTCGTGGTGCAGGTAGTGGAATTCGCCGACGCGGGTGAAGCCGCTTTCCAGCATTTCCATGTAGGCCTGGGCGGCGATGGCCTGCACTGCGTCCGGGCGCAGATGTGCCAGGAAGCGGTACATCAGTTCACGCCAACTCCAGAAACTGTCGCCGTCGCCGCCACCGATCTCGGTCAGGCCGGCCATGCCGCGCTGGAAGGCGTGGCTGTGCAGGTTCGGCAGGCCCGGCACCAGGATGCCCACGCGGGTATCACCCTGCTGCGCAGCCTGCCCACGCGTGACCGCGGCGATGCGCCCGTCCTGCACCTGCAGGCGGACGTCGGCGGCCCAGCCGTCGTCCAGCAGGGCGTGGGCGGCATGGAAGGAGTGCGCGGAACGCGAATCGGACATGGCTGGACAACCCGAATTGGACGCCTATATTGTATAGACATATAAGCACAGCTGCGTTGTGGATGCCATGCACGTCGATACCCTCTGGTCCAACGTCCACCTGATGACCCTCGATGGCGAGGGCCTGGGTGTCCTGCGCGATGCCGTACTGGCCGCCACCGATGGCCGCATCGTGCATGTCGGCCCCGCCGGCAGCGATGCCCATCTGCAGCCGACCACCCGCATCGACGGCGAACGCCGCTGGATGTCGCCCGGTCTGATCGACTGCCACACCCACCTGGTCTACGCCGGCAACCGCGCCAACGAATTCGAGCAGCGCCTGCAGGGCGTGAGCTATGCCGAGATCGCCCGTGCCGGTGGCGGTATCGTCTCTACGGTGCGCGCCACTCGTGCTGCCTCGCCAGAGCAGCTGGCACGCGAGAGCCGGCCGCGCCTGCTGGCGATGCGCGCCGAAGGCGTAACCACCATTGAGATCAAATCCGGCTACGGCCTGACCATGCAGGACGAGCGCAAGCAGCTGCAGGTGGCCCGCGCGCTGGGAGAGGAATGCCGGGTGAACGTGGTGCCGACCTTCCTCGGTGCGCACGCGGTGCCGCCCGGTCGCGAGGCGCAGGAATACACCGATGAGGTGTGCGAGGTGATGATTCCGGCCATCGCTGCAGAAGGCCTGGCTGAGGCCGTGGACATCTTCTGCGAGAACATCGCGTTCTCGCCGGCGCAGGCCCGCCAGGTATTCGACGCTGCGCGTGCGCATGGGCTGGCGATCAAGATCCATGCCGAACAGCTGAGCAACCAGCATGGCGCCGAACTGGCGGCCGGTTTCGGCGCGCTGTCGGCCGACCATATCGAACACCTGGACGACGCCGGCATTGCCGCGATGGCCGCCGCCGGTACCGTCGCCGTATTGCTGCCGGGCGCGTTCTACTTCACCCGCGATACCACCCTGCCGCCGATCGCTGCGCTGCGCGCGGCCGGTGTGCCGTTGGCACTGGCCACCGACAGCAACCCCGGCACTTCGCCGCTGACCAGCCCGCTGCTGGCAATGAACATGGGCGCCACCCTGTTCCGCCTGACCGTGGACGAGTGCATCGCCGGCTTCACCCGTGAAGCGGCGCGTGCGCTGGGCCATGGCGAGCGCATCGGCCGCCTGGCCGTCGGCATGGACTGCGACCTGGCGATCTGGGACATCGACGCCCCCGCCGACCTGGTCTATCGCATTGGATTCAACCCGCTGCACGCGCGCGTGGTGCGCGGACAGCCCGACCTGCCTGCCTCCTGGAGCAACACATGAGCAACACCCTGGTTCTTCGCCCCGGTCATGTCACCCTCGCCCAGTGGCGGCAGGCGTATCGCGGTGCGCCGCTGTCGCTTGACCCGGCCGCGTTGCCGGCGGTGCGTGCCAGTGCCGCAACGGTGGCTGCCATCGTCGCCAAGGGCGCACCGGTGTATGGCATCAACACCGGTTTCGGCAAGCTGGCCAGCGTGCGCATCGAGCGCGAGGACCTGGCCACCCTGCAGCGGAACATCGTGCTTTCGCACGCAGCGGGCGTCGGTGAGCCGATGCCGGCGAATGTGGTGCGGCTGATGATGGCGTTGAAGCTGGTCAGCCTGGCCCAGGGTGCTTCCGGCGTGCGCGAGGAAACGCTGCTGCTGCTGGAAGCAATGCTGGTGAAGGGCGTGCTGCCGGTGGTGCCGGCGCAGGGCTCGGTCGGTGCCTCGGGCGACCTGGCACCGCTCTCGCATCTGGCCAGCGTGATGATCGGCGTCGGCGAGGCCTTCGTCGGCGATGAACGCCTGCCCGCCATGGACGCACTGGCTCGCGCCGGCCTGCAGCCGGTGGAGCTGGGCGCGAAGGAAGGCCTGGCCCTGCTCAACGGCACCCAGTTCTCCACCGCGTACGCACTGGCCGGCCTGTTTGAGATCGAAACCGTGTTCCAGGCCGCACTGGTCACCGGCGCGCTGTCGGTGGAAGCGGCCAAGGGCTCGGATACGCCGTTCGATCCGCGTATCCATGCGCTGCGTGGCCAGCGTGGGCAGATCGCCACCGCCGCCACCCTGCGCACGCTGATGCAGGATTCGGGCATCCGCGAATCGCACCGCGACAACGACGTGCGGGTGCAGGACCCGTACTGCCTGCGTTGCCAGCCGCAGGTGATGGGCGCGGCGCTGGACATCCTGCGCCAGGCTGCGACCACGCTGGAAATCGAAGCCAACGGCGTGTCCGACAACCCGCTGGTGTTCACCGATACCGGTGAAGCGCTGTCCGGCGGCAACTTCCACGCCGAGCCGGTGGCCTTCGCCGCCGACATGCTGGCGATGGCCGTGTGCGAGATCGGCTCGATCAGCGAGCGCCGCTTGGCGATGCTGGTCGACCCTGCGCTGTCCGGTCTGCCAGCCTTCCTGACCCCGCGCCCGGGCTTGAACTCCGGCCTCATGATTCCACAGGTGACCGCCGCTGCACTGGTCTCGGAAAACAAGCAGCGCGCCTACCCCGCCAGCGTCGATTCGATTCCCACCTCGGCCAACCAGGAAGACCACGTGTCGATGGCCGCGCACGGTGCACGCCGCCTGATGCAGATGGCCGAGAACGCGGCCAACGTGATCGGCATCGAGCTGCTGGCCGCTGCGCAGGGCTGCGACTTCCATGCGCCGCTGCGCTCCAGCAAGGCACTGGAAAGCGTGCGCGCCACGCTGCGTGCACAGGTGCCGATGCTGCAGGACGATCGCTATTTCCACCCGGACATGGTGATCGCAACCGATCTGGTCCGCAGCGGCGCATTGGCCAAGGGTCTGGCCGAGCTGTTGCCCACGGTGGAACCGCAGGCATGAACGGCCATCCCGAATGGCTGACCGTGCACGAAGGCGACGCGCCGCTGATCGTCAGCTTCCCGCACACCGGCAGCGAGCTGCCGCATGACCTGATCGGCGATTTCCACTCGCCGTGGCTGGCGCGCCGCGATGCCGACTGGTGGGTGCATGAGCTGTACGACTTCGCACGCGGCATGGGCGCGACCACCGTGCGCTCGGCAATCTCGCGTTCGGTGATCGACCTCAACCGCGACCCCAGCGGCGTGTCGCTGTACCCGGGGCAAAACACCACCGGCCTATGCCCGCTGACCACCTTCGACAACCAGCCGCTGTACCACGCCGGTCGCGAGCCGGACGACGCTGAGATTGCCCGGCGCCGCGACACGTATTTCGCGCCGTACCACAACGCACTGGCCACGCAGATCGCACGCCTGCGTGCACGCCACGGCACCGTGGTGGTGTACGACGCGCATTCGATCCGTTCGCACATCCCGCACCTGTTCGAGGGCGAGTTGCCGCAGTTCAATCTCGGCACCGCCGGGCCGTCCGGTGCACCGGACACCTCCTGCGACAACGCACTGAGCGATGTGGTGGAGAACCTGCTGGCGCTCAGCGGCATGAGCCAGGTGCGCAACGGCCGCTTCAAGGGCGGCTGGATCACCCGCCACTACAGCAGCATTGCCGGTGGTGTGCACAGCCTGCAGATGGAACTGGCCTGCCGCAGCTACATGCACGAACCACTACCCGACCAGGTGGACGAGCACAGCTGGCCCACCCCGCTCGACCCCGATCACGCCGCACCGCTGCGCCACACCCTGGCGCAGGTGCTCAATGCCTGCCTTGAATTCGCTACGAACCGGAGCGCCGCATGACCCGCAACGACCCGTCCCGCACCATTGCCGCACCGACCGGCACCACGCTCACCGCCAAGAGCTGGCTCACCGAAGCGCCGCTGCGCATGCTGATGAACAACCTGCACCCGGACGTGGCCGAGCGGCCGCAGGAGCTGGTGGTGTACGGCGGCATCGGCCGTGCCGCACGCGATTGGGAGAGCTTCGACGCCATCGTCGAAACCCTCAAGCGCCTGGACGATGACCAGACGCTGCTGGTGCAGTCGGGCAAGCCGGTGGGCGTGTTCCGCACCCATGCCGATGCACCGCGCGTGCTGATCGCCAACTCCAACCTGGTGCCGCGCTGGGCCAACTGGGATCACTTCAACGAGCTGGATAAGAAAGGCTTGGCGATGTATGGCCAGATGACCGCCGGCAGCTGGATCTACATCGGCGCACAGGGCATCGTGCAGGGTACCTACGAGACCTTCGTGGAAATGGGCCGCCAGCATTACAACGGCAGCATGGCCGGCAAGTGGCTGTTCACTGGCGGTCTGGGTGGCATGGGTGGCGCGCAGCCGCTGGCCGCGGTGATGGCCGGCGCCTCCTGCCTGGCGGTGGAATGCCGCAAGAGCAGCATCGAGATGCGCCTGCGCACCGGCTACCTGGATACCTGGACCGACGATCTGGATGAGGCCCTGCGCCTGATCGAAGAATCGTGCACCGCCAAAAAGCCGCTGTCGGTGGGCCTGCTCGCTAACGTTGCCGACGTGCTGGACGAACTGCTGATCCGCGGCGTGAAGCCGGACCTGCTGACCGACCAGACCTCCGCCCACGACCCGGTGAACGGCTACCTGCCGCAGGGCTGGACGGTGGAAGAATGGGATGCCAAGCGCGTGACCACCCCGAAGGAAGTGGAAAAGGCCGCGCGTGCGTCGATGGCCAACCACATCCGCGCCATGCTCGGTTTCCACTCGCTGGGCGTGCCTACCGTGGATTACGGCAACAACCTGCGGCAGATGGCGCTGGAAGAAGGTGTCGAGGATGCGTTCGATTTCCCGGGTTTCGTGCCGGCCTACATCCGGCCGCTGTTCTGCCGTGGCATCGGCCCGTTCCGTTGGGCGGCGCTGAGCGGCGACCCGGAAGACATCGCCAAGACCGATGCCAAGGTGAAGGAGCTGATTCCGGACAACCCGCACCTGCACCGCTGGCTGGACATGGCCGCCGAGAAGATCAAGTTCCAGGGCCTGCCGGCGCGCATCTGCTGGGTCGGTCTGGGCGATCGTGATCGACTGGGCCTGGCCTTCAACGAGATGGTGGCCAACGGTGAACTGAAGGCGCCAGTGGTCATCGGTCGCGACCATCTGGACAGCGGCAGCGTGGCCTCGCCGAACCGCGAAACCGAAGCGATGGCCGACGGCTCCGATGCTGTGTCCGACTGGCCGCTGCTGAATGCCCTGCTCAACACCGCCAGTGGCGCGACGTGGGTGTCGCTGCACCACGGCGGCGGCGTGGGCATGGGCTTCTCGCAGCACGCCGGCATGGTGATCGTCTGCGATGGCACTGAAGCGGCGGCCAAGCGCATTGCACGCGTGCTGTGGAACGACCCGGCCACCGGCGTGATGCGCCATGCCGATGCGGGGTATGAGATCGCGATTGAGTGCGCGAAGGAGAAGGGTCTGGATCTGCCGGGAATCCTCGGCTGACCCAGCACCCGGGTAGTGCCGGCCGCTGGCCGGCTCTTCCTGATGGCCATCGCTCTGGTGGATGCCGACCTTGGTCGGCACAACCCTCCTGGCTTGACCCTATCCCCCGCCGTGACCAAGATGCGCCATCGCCGCTGACGGATCACCGCGATGTACCGCACGCTCGCTGCTGCATTGCTCTGCGCCCTGTTTGCCACCCCGTTCGCTTCGGCGCGGGATGTTCCGCCAGATCTTGCTTCCCAGCTCAACAGCCAGCTCCAGGCCAATCGCGAACGCTACGGCATCGCCGGCCAGGCGGTACTGGTCGCACACAACGGCAACGTGCTTTACGAGGACGCCAGTGGTGAGCGCGATCCCGCCACCCACGCGCCCGCCACCGTCGACTCCATCTTCGCCGCGCAGTCGATGGCCAAGCTGCTGACCAGCACGCTGGTGATGCAGCTGGTGGATCAGGGCAAGGTGGATCTGGATGCCCCCGCCAGTCGTTATGTGCCGGACCTGCCGACCGCGTGGCAGGCCATCCACGTGCGTGACTTCCTCAACCACAGCTCTGGCATCGGCGAATACTACGACCGCGTGGACAACCGCTGGGTGAGCAAAGGCTACCCGGGCGTGGCACCCGATCTTGCTGCTGCGTTGAAGGTGGCCGGTTCGGCGCCGCTGCAATTCAGAACCGGCAGCCGCGTGCAGTACACGCAGGCCAACTACCTGGTGCTGACTGCGTTGCTGGAGGCGCAGTACCGCCAGCCCTATCCGGTCATTGCACGCGAACGCATCCTGCAGCCGCTGAAAATGACCAGCACCTCGTGGGGAGCAGCCAGCGTGCCGGCGCAGCGCGCGGCGGTGCCGTACATCGGCAAAGACGGCCAGCTGCAGCCGGCCAATGAAGATCCATGGCCGAACTACGGTTGGGGCCACGCCGATCTGCAGACCACCGTGGGCGACATGAACCGTTTCCTGCAGGCACTGGCGACCGGCAAGCTGGTGCGCACTGCCACGCTGGAAGCGCTGTGGCAGCCACAGACACTGACCGGCGGTGGCAGCAACTTCTTCTCCACCGGCTGGGATACGACCCGCAGCGATGGCTACACACAGGTCGGCCACGATGGTGGCACCCGCGTGCGCGCGCGGCTGGCCTACAAGGGCACGCTGGCCAGCGGCTACTGGGTGTTCGTGTACCTGACCAATGGCAGCGCCCGCAATGCCTGGTCGAGCACGCTGGTGGAAAGCACGATGGCAGTGGCTGCGCCAGGCGAGTTTCCGCATGCAGCACTGTCCGAACGTTTGATCGGCTATGCCTTGACCGGCGACAGCAGCAGTGAAAGCAGCCTGCGTGCGTGGCTGAGCGAAAGCAGTGGCATTGCATCCGACGAACTGGAGCGGGCCATCAATGCAACCGGCTACGCGATCCGCAACAATCTGGGCAACCGGCCCGCGCTGAAGGTCTTTGCCCTCAACACGGCCCTGTATCCCACCTCGGCCAATGCCTGGGACAGCCTTGCCGAATGCCATGCTGCGCTGGGCGAGAAGGAGACCGCTGATCGGCTGTATGCGAAGTCGAAGGGGCTGGCGAAAACCTCGCCGTAGATTCTTCTGTGAATCCACGCCACGCATCGGGGTGACCCATACGCACCCGGTAGGTGACGTACCGCACTCGACCTGTTAACTTTCGCGCCTGATTTTTGGTTTACAGACTGTCCGCATGCCCTTCCTGCCGTATCGCCCCGCCCCCTCCCTGCTGTCGCTGGCCATCCTGCTTGGCCTGTCCGCCACCGCCCACGCCGCCCCACAGGCCACCACGCTGGACGTGGTGCAGGTCACTGCGGCCGATGCCAGCGCGCAGGCGCGCGAGGCGCTGAAGCGCGTGCCGGGCGCCAGCAACGTGATCGACGTGGCCAAGGCGGACAGCCGCCTGGCCAGCAGCGCCGACATATTGGCCTACCAGCCCGGCATCAGCGCGCAGTCGCCGGGCAACGAAGGCACCAAGGTGTCGATCCGCGGCTCGGGCATCAACCGCGGCCCGGGTGCACATGCTTCCGGCATCGCGGTGTCGATCGACGGCCTTCCACTGACTGGCCCGGGCGGCACACCTTACGAACTGCTGGAACCGTTGTGGCTGTCGCGCGTGGAAGTGCTGCGCGGTGCCAACGGCTTCGAACGCGGCGCGCTGGCACTGGGCGGAGCCATCGACTACATCAGCCGCAGCGGTCGCGACTCGGCGGGCGTGCAGCTGCACTACGAAGCCGGCAGCCGCGGCTACCAGAAGCGCGGGATCAGCTGGGGCGGCGTCAGCGGCGATGTCGATTACTTCCTGGCCTATACCGATACCGAATTCGATGGCTACCAGCGCCATGCGGCCGGCGATGGCAAGGGCGCGATGGCCAACATCGGCTGGCAGATCACCCCCGATCTGCAGACCCGCTTCTTCGTGCGCTATCGCGAAACCAACCACGAGACACCCGGGCGCCTGACCCGCGAGCAGATCCGCAATGATCCGCGCGCCGCGAACGCGGCCAACCTGGCCATCGATGCGCGCCGTCCGCAGCCGGGCAGCACCTGGGTGGGCAATCTCACCACCCTGCAGATCGACGAGGATTCCTCGCTGCAGGCCGGGCTGGTCTATCACAAATACCCGATGGACTTGAACGAGAGCCTGTACCGCCAGCAGCTGGACTACGCCAACCTCAATGCCACGCTGGACTACCGTCGCCGGCACACGCTGTTCGGTT
This sequence comes from Stenotrophomonas sp. 2694, assembly GCF_040548715.1. Classification (NCBI taxonomy): domain Bacteria; kingdom Pseudomonadati; phylum Pseudomonadota; class Gammaproteobacteria; order Lysobacterales; family Lysobacteraceae; genus Stenotrophomonas; species Stenotrophomonas sp. 2694. The sequence goes on along the minus strand of NZ_JBEPSG010000007.1, from coordinate 84,825 downwards.
TGGACAGCGAGACCACCATCGGGCTGCGCATTACCCACGACCTGGATGCCGATGTGCGCGAGTCGCTGCGCTTTGCCAACAACGGTTATGCCGCCGGCACCCGCACGCGCGACTTCCGCCACCACGGCACCGACAGCACGCTGCACATCGGCAACAACCTGGCCGTGAATGATCGCCTGCGCGTACAGACCGGTTTTGCACTGATCAACACCCGCCGCGATGTGCAGGTCACGTGGCCGAGCAGCGGCGGCCGCCTGTGCGACCACGACTGGGACTACGCGCCGCGGCTGGGCTTCACTTGGCAGCAGACGCCGCAGACGCAGTGGTTCGGCAACCTCAGCCGCTCAGTGGAAGCGCCGCACCCGTGGTCGATGATCTGGGGCTCGAACCAGTACTTCGGCGCGGGCAATGGTCCGTCCACCGGCCGCCAGCGCGCGCCGGTGCCGATGCAGAACCAGACCGCCACCACACTGGAACTGGGCGCACGCGGCGAAGCGGCCCTGGGCCGCTGGGAACTGACCGGCTACTACGCGCACGTGAACCACGAGCTGCTGAGCGTGGAACTGCAGCCGGTGCCGAACCTGTTCATCGCTGAGAACAACGCCAGCCCCACCGTGCACAGTGGCATCGAGGCCGGGTTGGACAGCACCTTGTGGCATGCCGCACCGGGTCGTTTGTCGCTGCGCCAGGCGTATACCTTCAGCGACTTCCGCTACCGCCACGATGCACGTTTTGGCAGCAACCGCCTGCCCGGCCTGCCGCGCCACGCTTACCAAGCCGAACTGCGCTTCGACCACGCCTCGGGCCTGTATGCCGCACTGAACACCGAGTACGCCTCACGCATCGCGGTGGACTACGCCAACAGCTATTGGGCGGACAGCCACGTCATCTTCGGCAGTCGCATCGGTTACGACGCACCGGGCGGCCGCTGGCAGCTGTGGGCGGAGATGCGCAACATCGCTGACCGCCATTACGCCGCCACCGTCACCCCCGGTTACAACGATGCCGGCAAGGACGTGGCGCGCTCGACGCCCGGCGAAGGCCGCGGCGTGTATGCAGGCGTGCGCTGGCGCTTCGACTGATTCACAAGGGGAGCGCCGGGCATCGCCCGGCGCCCTATGGATCATGCAATGCGCCAGGACGGCAGGCGCTCGCTGCGCCGCCAGACAGTGGGCGCGAAACCAATCATCAACAGCCCTGCCAGCCACTTCGGCGACGTGCTGAGCAGTGTAGAGGCCAACGCGGCATCCAGCGGAGCGGCGTCCTCCTGCCACGGGTTATAGCCCAGGTAGATGATGCTGCCCGCCCACCACAGCAGGGCCACCCCGATGCCCACCAGCAGCAGGGCCATCGTGCGGCAGGTCCAGCGCTGCGAGGTCGTCCCCCATTCGCGGGAAATGGCCACCAGCAGGCCGACCACCAGCAGCGACACCACGGTCACCAGGCCGATGTCGACCTTGTGCCCGATGCGTTCATAGGTGCAGGCGCGGCACTGGGCTTCTTCGGCGGCCGCATCTGTTGTGGGCGGGGTGGCCGTAGGCCCGGACTGGGCCAGCACCGCGAAGGGCATCAACAGGGCGAACATCGCCACCATCAGCCAACGAACGAACTTCCTGTTCCTGCGTGCAGCGACATCCATGCGCTTCTCCTTGCGTGTGATTGATATTAAACGTCGTGGCAGATCCTGTTACAACGCCTTCAATACCTGCATCAGGCTGACCGCATCCGGCGCCAACTGCTGCGCAAGCCAGCCCAGCCCGGCGAAAAACACCAGCAGGCCCAACAGCGGCCAGATCGTATGGGACAGGCACAGCCGCCACCACCCCTGTGCCTGCATGCCCTGCATCCGCTTGTACAGACCCCCGGCGATGGCCGCATCCACCAGCAGCTCGGCCATCAGCACCGGCGCAGACCAGACTACCCAGACACTGGCCACGAGCACTGTAGCCACCAGCGCCATGATGCCGAGAATGGCCAGCAACGGCAGGCCTGCCTCGCCGTCGGCCACGTCCAGCAACGATGCGCTGTCGGCGCTCGCGCTGGAGGACGCTGCGGCTTCGCCCCAGGAGGCGGACGCGCCACCACCGCCGGAATGCCCGCCGCTGCCGGTCCACGGCGATGCCTGGCTGTCACCGCCGCCGGGCGCGGAGCCCAACCCATCGGCCACTGCATCCCAGCGCCACCGGATCCAGACCCACATCAGCAGCAGGAACACGCCATAGGCGATCAGCACGGCCAGCGGATAGCGCAGCAGCATCGCGTCCATGCCTGCCAGGCGCAGCACGTGCGAGGCGAGGAATCCGGCGGCACCGGTCAGCACGACAATCACGGCCATCTGCAGCCGCGGCCAGCCACGATGCTGCAGCTGCCGACGTGCACGCATCGCTTCGCTGCTGCGGCTGCCCGGCATTGAAAAAGGCTGGCGTGCGTGCTTCATGCCGCCGCCTTGGTCACCGCCTCGATGCGATGACCATCTGGATCGATCACGAACGCAGCGTAGTAGCGCTCGCCGTAGTCCGGGCGCAGACCGGCAGGTCCGTTGTCCTGGCCTCCGGTGGCCAAGGCAGCACGATGGAAGGTATCAACGGCCGCACGCGTAGTTGCCGTCAACGCCAGATGGAAGCCAGGTCCCGGCGCAACCGCATCGTCGCGCAGCTTCAGGCACAACAGGTCTTCATCCTCGACCAGGCCATAGCCGATCGCAGTGTCGTCTTCGAAAACGCGGCGGTAACCGAGTGCTGCAAGAACGGCATCGTAAAAGCGACCTGCACGCTCGAGATCGCGGACACCCAACGAGAGGTGGTGCAGCATGCAGACATCCTTGCCAAGCACGCGCGGGCTGCGCTGGCCGGATTCTACCCTGCCGTGGCGCCGCGTCTACAGGCCACGTCCCATCCAGTTCCCGCCGGATCCACGGCAACCGCAGTCCGGTGTGGATCCTATATTCTGGGCAGCCACGGAACGGATCGGCTCCTGCATGCAAGCGTCCCAGTTCACCCGCCCTGTTGCCATCGTCATGTTCCTGCCGATGATCGGCCTGGCAGGCTGGGGGTCGTGGTTCGCGACCTATTGCATGAGTGACGGCTGCCTGGGCGTGTTTGCGCTTTGGCTTGGCGCAATGGCGGCCTTGTTCCTGCAGGCCCTGCTGGTCTTGCCTGTGCATGCCTGGGCACTGAAACGGCAAGGGGCCGATGCGGCCAGCCGCTATGTACGCTGGCTGGTGGCATCCAGTATCGCTGTGATGGTGCCCATGTTTGCCGGGTGGGTCTACATGTTCTTCAAGTAGTCCGCGCGCCGCTCAAGCAGGCGGTGCGGCTGCCTTCAACAACTGCGCAGCCACCTGGTCGAACGGGGTGATGTCCTGCACTGCACGGCTCATCGCCACTGCGCCTTCCACACTGGCAATCACCAGGCTGGCCAGGCCGGTCGCCTGGGCAGGCGCGTGCCCATCGGCGACGAACGCCTCAGCCAGGTGCCCCTGCCAGCGAGCAAACACCTCGGCGGCCGCCGCACGTGGCTGGCTCGGCAGGGCCTCCACCGGCTCCTCGACGGCTGCCGCCAGCACCGGGCAGCCGGCACGAAAACCGGTGCGCAGCAGGCGCTCGCGCCACAGCGCCAGGAACTGCTGCAAGCCCTGCACCGCGCCGCCCTTCAGCAGTTCGATCAGCAGCGCCTCCACCTTGTCGCCGGCCATCGTGGTGGCCCGTGCCAACAACTCCTGCTTGCCGCCCGGGAAGTGGTGATACGTGGACCCGAGCGGCGCATCAGCCAGTTTGGTCACCTCGCGGATGCTGGTCGCGTTGAGGCCCACCCGCGCGAGCATCTGCGCTGCGGCATCGATCACACGCTGGGGGGCATCGGACGATCGCGGGCTCACGGCCGACTCCTTGCTAAGACAGTCGTCATAGACTAGCGTATCGACCGCTCTATAACAGTCGTCATAATCATGAATCTCTGGTTCCGCCTGCTCCACCTGCTGCTGTGCAGCCTGTTCCGGCCGAAGCTGGAGGCCCCGTTCGGCGTCTCCCGCCTGCAGTTCCGGGTGCTGCCCAACGACCTGGACAGCAACCTGCACATGACCAACGGCCGCTACTGGAACATCTTCGACCTGGGCCGGCTGGACCTGATCCTGCGCATGGGCCTGGGCAAGGTGGCGCTGCGTGAGAAGTGGGCGCCGATTGTTGGCGCCGGCACCATCCAGTTCCGGCGCGAGCTGAAGCCGTTCCAGCGCTTCACCCTGGAAACGCGACTGGTCGGCTGGGTCGGCACACGCGGCATCATGGAGCAGCGCGTACTGATCGGCCCGGAGCAGAAAACCGCCACGCGTGCACTGCTGATCACCGGCATCTACGATCGCCGCGCACGTCAGTTCGTCGGCATGCCACAGATGATGGAATCGATCGGCGTGGTTGCTCCGCCCTCGCCGGCCCTGAGTGCGGCAGCCGAGGCGCTGCTGGCAGCAGATGCAGCACTGAAGCGCGATGATGCGTGAGCAACACGACCCTTAGCACACGCTGGCACGGTCAAGCGTTCAGCGCAGCACCTGCACCAACCCGACCACGCCAGCGGCCACGCCTACCAGCATGATCGAATAGATCAGCCATACCGGGCCGCCCTGCGCGTAACCGTAGGTCACCAACGCCTCACGCATCGGGCGACGTAATACCCAGGAAACCAGTACCAGCGCCAACAGCGCGGAACCGCAACTGATACCCATGCCCAGCAGCAAGGGAAGCGAATCGGTATGGGCGTAGTGGCCCAACGGCCATATCAGCAGGCTGCCAGCGATCCCAAGCAGGAACAGCGCGTTCGCACTCCGCACCACAACACGATGCCTACGTCGCAGATATGCCTGGCTTCGGCCGCAGTAGTGCCTGGGAGGCCGTTCAGCCGTTCGCCGCACAATCAGCGTGGCGATGCTGCCGCCAACCATGCCACTCCATACCGCCGCATCCAGATCCATTCGTCACTAGGCATGCCACTGTTGCCGCATCATCCCACGGCGTCGGCAGCGCCGGTAAGGAACTTACCCCACCTTCGGCATGCTATTGGTCACGCAGTGGATGCCGCCACCGGCGATCGCATCAATGTCGACCTGTTCGTTCTCCCGTCTTGGATACAGACCCTCCAGCAGTTCACGCCAACAAGGGCCTTGGCATTGCACTGGTCAGCGAACTGCTGGCCGCACCGGCGAGCGCACACGGGCGTGCTGCAGCCGCTGAGTGAGGCATACGTGCCGGGACCGCGCTGGAGCTGGCTGCTGCACGAGAACAGCGCGTGCGATCCGCTGGTGATGCGCTTCTGTGAATGGCTGCTGGCCACCCTACCATTCGAAAAATAATGTCCACTAGAAGGCACCCACAGTGGCAAGCCCCTCAAATAACTTCCTTCAGAACGCGCTTCAATCTGCGCGCGTGCAACTCAATCGACTTCCAGTTCCAATCCCTCACCGGACGACTGAAGCGCACACCATCTCGCTCCCTGCCAAGGGCAGAACGCTCGGAAATGACGTAAATACTTGCAGCGCTGCTGGCATCCTGGCTGACGGGCAGAAGCACATTTATCAATCCCCAACCTCCCGCCTGCGAGCGCAGCTTCCCGCTATCCGCGCCCTTGGTAAGTTCATATTCCCGAATACTGACATCGCCTCCCATCTCAGGGTATTGAACACCAACAAACAGGGTCCCTCCTCTCACATGTCGAAGTGACTCCGCATAACTGCAGAGTTCGTCAGCACTTTTGAATCGTTGAAGATTGTTACCTGGTGCCGAATAAATCTCGATCACAAGCGAAGGACCGCGTTTGAAAACTGCGGTAGCGACTGCTTCTATCACTGTGGACGAAACACCGGCCATCGATTTTACCAATTCGAAGCTGGACATTATGCAGTGGGCAGGCACCATCCTCTAGGCCGATTGCGCCAACAATTTCCCCCTTCGACCTCAACTATCGGTTTTAGCCCCCCCATCCTTGAGGGCATGGGTGATCGCCGCCTCGGCCAGCGGTGCCATCAGCGCATAACCCTTCGCCGTCGGATGCACGCCATCGGTTGCCAACTGCGCATCCAGTCCGCCGGCACGGTTGGCCATCGGCGTGTGGTAGTCCAGATAGACCAGCCCGCGTGCATCGGCCTGCCGCTTCAACGCAGCATTCAATGCACGCACCTTGGGTGCAGGTGCTATGCCCGGCATCCACGGGTACTCGCTGACCGGCAACACCGACGCCAGCACCACCGCAATGCCATGCGCTTTGGCCAGATCCAGCATGGCCTGCAGGTTGTCCTCGATCATCGCCTGCGTGGACGGGCCGGTGTTCCCGGCGATGTCATTGGTGCCGGCCAGGATCACCACCACATTCGGGCGCAGCGCCAGCACATCCTGCGAAAAGCGCACCAGCATCTGTGCGGTGGTCTGCCCGCTGATGCCGCGATTGAGGTAACCCTTGCCGGGGAAGAACCTGCTGCTGCCTTCCTTGCCCCAGCCTTCGGTGATCGAATCGCCGAAGAACACCACGCGTGACTGGCCGTCCCGTGGCGCGGGCAATGCAGCATTGGCTGCGCGGTACTTCTGCAGCTGCGGCCAATCGGACAGACGCTGCTGCATGAAGCGCACTTCATCTGGCTGCACCTGCTCCACTGGCTTGGTCAGCAATGGATTGCTGGCCGCCTGCACCAACGCTGGCGTGGCCAGCCCCGCCATGAGCGATCCGGCCAGCAGCCAGGCCAGTGAAGTCCTCCTGCGCATGAGCATCCTCCGTTGTCGACCTGGGCAGTCTAGCGCGGCCTGCCAATGGTCACTTGGCCGATGCAGCCGCCCTTGCCGCCACACCCGTCACCTTCGCCGGCATCCACATCCCTGGCGTCCAGCCGCTGGCCTGCAGGATCGCCTTCGGGTTGTCCTGCTGGATCAGCGCGCGCACGGCATCGCGCTTGTTGCCGGCCTGCAGGTAATACGCCTTGGCGATGCGGTAGCCCACCCAGTAACCCAGATCGTAGGGCTCCTGCGAACCCGGCGTGTAGTTGTACAGCCAGGGCGTCAGATCGGTGCTGTCCACGTCCAGCGCGAAGGCGCTTTCGATATGCACTTCCCTGCCCCGCGTCCAACCGGCATGCCGCCCGTTGCCAACGTTGCCGGAAATCAGCTCGGCGATGAACTCGGCGATCCCCTCGCCCAGCGACTCGCGGAGCACCGTCGCCCGCGGGTCGCCTGCTTCGTACTCGCTCACGCCGGTCTGCTGGATATGCACGTACTCATGCGCGATCACGTGCACGAAGCGGTCCTGCGCGTTGGCGTTCATGAAATCGGCCGCGCACAGCGCTTCCAGGCCGATCACCACGCCATCGGGGTACGTCATGCCCACCGGCTTGCCGCGCCCGACCACGATCGCCACCGGCGGAAACTTCGCCTGCGGATAGATGGCCTGCAGATTAGCGAACACCTGCACCAGTCGCTGCCGCACCGCCGGCAACTCCGCCAGGCAGGCCCGTCCATTGGCGTACAGCGCAGGGTCGCGCGCCATCGCTTCGGCCATGCGCTGGGCGGTCACCCGGCGCAGCTTGGCGAACTGGGCCAGGCTCGGCGTGCCCTGTGCCAGGTACTGCTCAAGCTGGGCCACGCTGGGCTTGCCGCCAGCGGCCTCGTACAGCGCGTAGAAACGGGCGGCATCAGCGGTCAGGATTTCCGGTCCCGGCGCGGCCGCCTGGGCAGTGCCGATCACCCCGCCGAGGGCCAGGACAAGCAGGCAACGCAATGACACGAACATGGCTCCGTCCTTGGTGGAGTGCACGCGAAGCGCGCAATCTACCACCGCGTCGTCGCATGCGCTGCCGTATCGTGCAACGCACTCTGCGGCTGTGCCAGACTCGTGCCGACCGGCTGCCAGGGAAGCGAGGGGAATACAGGATGATGATCGTTCCAGCGTACTGGGCCGAAGCCCGCCTGCAGGACAGGTACAGGGGACGCCCGCTGGTGGTACGCCGGTTCGGCTGGTCCGACGACGACCAGGACGCCGCGCAGGTCCACGCCGATGCACGTGCACGCGAAGCGCTTGATGCCATCCTCAGTGGCCAGTCCGTGCCGCGTCGCGAGCGACGAACCAACTACGGTGTCGAAGGCATCCCGATCCGCGAGCAGATCGTGCAGCGCAGCGATGACGTCATCGTTACCCGCAACAGCTACGGCGCGTTATGCCTGAACACCCCGGACGTACTGTTTGCGGATATCGACCACGTGTCCACTCCGTCAGGCTGCGCATTGCCGCTGCTGGGTGCGCTGGGGCTGCTGGCGGCCGGTGCGCTGATCGGCGGTGCGCTGGGCAACTTCAACATCGGCCTGGCGGCCGGCGGCATTGCCATGGTGGTGGTCAACCAGGTCCTGTCGTGGCGGCGCAATCGACGGCTGGCCCGGTCCGGCGGCGTCGAAGGCATCGCACTGCAGCGCGTGCAGGCATTCGTCGAGCACCACCCCGACTGGCACCTGCGCGCTTACCGCACCCCGGCCGGGCTGCGCATATTGGCGATGCATGCCACGTTCGAACCACAGGATGCGCAGGTGCATGCCTTCTTCAAGGCATTGGGCACCGACACGTTGTATGCACGCATGTGCACGCTGCAGCATTGCTTCCGTGCGCGGCTGACACCCAAACCGTGGCGGCTTGGCATCATCGCGCACATCCGTCCGCCGGTGGCGGCCTGGTCGGCCGAGCAGGCCAGCAACCCCGACCGCCTGGCGTGGGTCGCCGACTACGAAAGGGAAAGCGCCGGCTTCGCTGCATGCGCCTATGTCCGCAGCTTCGGCGATGAGCGCCGCGTGCATGCCAAGGCCGAACGCGTGCGCGACCTGCATGATCGGATGTCGCGTGCGCTGGAGAACCTGCCGCTGGGCTGAGTGCCCGTCGTGCTCAGCGGCCGCCCTGCACGAAGGGTTGGCCCGCCAGCGTGGTTCCCACCTGCAGAGCGACCTGCTGCCCATCCTTGGCGAAAGTGCTGCTGCAATTGTTGCCGCCCTTCTGGCAGCCCACTTCCGGGAAACCGTCCAACACTTCGGGTGCATCGCGTGGCGGGCTGGCCTGCCACCCTGCGGCATCAAGAAGGCGCTTGGCCTTGCTGTAGGGCATGCCGGCAGTGATGCCCAACGCTGCCAGCTCGGCCGGCAGCGGCTGGGCCAATGCAGTGCCCGGGACAACGGAAATCGACAGCGATACGGCGAGGATGAAGGCCTTCATGGAGCGAACCCGTAGCGGACATCAGATGCGCAGCGTACCGCAGCTTTGTGGCCGATCCATGCCTGCATCACAGATGGTTACGCAGCACCCACAGGGGGATACCTGGACTGGATACCTGGACTGGACGCCTGAACCAGAAAGGCCGCCCCGGAGGGCGGCCTTGCCGGATTACTTCGCGTTCTTCACGTAGGTGTCGAACCAATTCAGCATTTCCGACACCAGCTGCTCGTTCGATTCCAGCGCGGTGTACCAGTGCGGCTCGTTGGGCAGCATCACCAGGCGGGTGGTACCACCATTGCCGCGGATCGCCTGGTACAGCTTGCGCGACTGGAACGGCTCGGTGCCCGGGTTGGCGTCGTCCTCGCCGTGGACCAGCAGCAGCGGCAGCTTGATCTTGTCGGCGTAGAAGAACGGCGAGGCCTTCAGGTACACATCCTGCGCCTGCCATACCGAGCGACGCTCGTTCTGGAAGCCGAACGGGGTGAAGGTCTTGTTGTACGAGCCACTGGTCGCCACGCCGGCCTTGAACAGGTTGGTGTGGGCGATCAGGTTGGCGGTCATCAGGCCACCATGGCTGTGGCCGGTCACGCCGATACGGTTGCGGTCGACCACGCCCAGCTCCACGGCCTTGTCCACCGCCGCCTTGGCGTCGGCTTCCAGCTGTTCCAGATAGGTGTCGTAGGCGTTCTTCGGGTCACCCACGATCGGGAACGAGGCGTTGTCGATGATCGCGTAGCCGGCCAGCAGCATCAGGCGGTACGGCTGCAGACGGGTGAACGTCTGCTGCGAACCGGAGACCTGGCCGGCCTGCGCGGCATTGGCGAAGTCGGCCGGGTAGGCATACAGGATCGCCGGCACGCGCTGGCCTTCCTTGTAGCCCGGCGGCGTGTACAGGGTGAACGACAGGTCCACGCCATCGGCGCGCTTGTAGGTCACCAGGCGCTTCTGGATCTGCCGCACTTCCGGGGTCGGGTCGACCAGCTTGGTCAACGCAGCAGGCTTGGACTGGAACTGTGCCTCGCCGGCCTTGGCATCGTTGACGCGCTCACCGAGCAGTCGCACGAATGCGTTCGGCGGGTCCATCACCGACTGGTGCCAGGTCAGGAAGCGACCCGGTGTATTGCTGAACCCCAGGAACTGCTCGTACGCATCGGCATCACTGCGGAACAGGCGTTCGCTCTTCAACGTTGCCAGATCAAGCGCATCCAGGAACGGACGGTCGCCCTGCGGCGAGGCCCCCTGCCCGCGCAGGAACACGGTGTTGCCCTCCTGGCGCACCACCGGCGCACCGCTGGGCAGGCGCTTGAACACCAGGTTGCCCGGGTTGCCGTACAGCTCATCGCTGGACATGTCCCACAGCAGGCGACCTTCCTTCTTCGGCTGGTCCACATCGACGATGCGGGCCTGCATCCAGTGGCGGTTCTCGTCGTTCTCGAACTGGAACGACACGGCCGGGTCGGCCGACCACGCAAAGCCCTCGAAGCGCTGTGCAGTGCGGGCGATTTCCACCGGCTTGCCGGTGAACGGGGCCTTCAGCATCAGCACGCGATCGCGATGCGGCACGCTCACCTTCCAGTCGCCCTTGTCCAGCGCTTCGGCATAGACCAGGGTGGCCGGATCGGTGGAGCGCCAGTCGTAACCCCGCGGACCTTCCGGCACACCGTGTACCGGCACGCGATCGGCCAGCGGCAGGCTCGCCAGAACCGTATTGCGGCCATTGGCCAGGTCCAGCACCGCCACATCATTGGCGAAGCGCTGGTAGGTCACCGCATGCGAGAACGGCGCCTTCAGGGTCTCGGTCAGCACATGCACGCCATCGGGTGCGGCGTTGACGTCGTTGTACAGCGCCGGCTGGCCAACCGGGCGCACGCTGCCGGCAGCGGCATCGATCACCGCCAGCTGCGAGGCACCGTAATAGGCGAACAGCTTTTCGTCGTGCACGCTGGTCAGCGTGTCGCGCGCTTCATAGGTGCTGCTCTCGCCACTGCTGCCCAGCGACTCCTGCGCGTCCGGACCGGTGGGCGTACCGCCGTTGGACGGCGCCGGCCCCTGGTTGGCCGGCACCAGCTTCACCAGCAGGTTCTGGCTGCCGCCCAGCCACTGCACCGTGCTGCCGAAGATGGGGTTCAACTGCACGTTCGGCACCTGCTTCACCTGGCCGGTGGCGGCGTCGCCCACCCACAGCTGCACGCTGGTATCGACGGCATTCTGGAAGGCGAAACGGCTGCCATCGGCCGACCACTGTGCGCCACCTGCGCACCCCTGCGGCAGGTTCACCTTGGTGCTCTTGCCGCTGACGATCTCGACCAGGGTGAAGTCGGCCACACAGGCCGGAATGCCATAGCCGCCCGGGGTGTCGTGGCGGCTGCGGTTCTTAGGTTCCAAGCGCACGCCAGCCAGCTTCAGGTACGGCTGGGCCACGCGGGTGATGGACGGATAGGTCTGTGCGGTGGTCAGCAGCAGGCGCTGGCCGCTGGGGTCGATGTTCGGTGCCGGCGGCGGCGGCGCCTTGAGCACCTTGAGCAGGTGTTCCGGCGGCTTGGCGTAGTCGGCAAAGGCCGGGCCGGCGGCCAGCAGGCCGAGCGTGGCAACGGCAACGGCCGCCGCCAGAGAGGTACGACGGATGAGCATCCTTTTCCCCTGGGGTGTGAGTTGGGTACCCGCACGGCGGGCATGGGCCGAATCTAACACCCCCTGCCCACCGGGAAATGGGCCGGAAGGGCTAGTCGCCCCATCCTGCAAAGCGTGGCCCTGCCTGGCCCGGCCCCTCTCTGGATGCCCTTCGCCTACTGCCGCGCGTGCAACTCCCAGGTGGACAGATAATCGGGATCGATCACCGTCACCCCGCTGGACCGCAACTGGTACTCGCCTGGCGCGGCCGGCAGGTACTGGTCCAGCATGGGCGGCAGGTAACGCTCATGGCCGTCATCGCCATCAGCCAGCACCAGCCCTTCTTCGGCACTGACCCTCAGCACGGTGCCGGCAAACTGCTCCAGCCCCTGCACCTGGCCATCGCCACCAAAACGGGTAACGCCCACCAGCACCAGCTTGCCAATCATCTGCGCGGCCTTGGCATCATCCAGATCCAGGGGCGGCAGGGCTCCTCTCGATTCGTTGCTCATCGTGCACCTCGGAAGCCTGCGTGGACATCGTGGACGAGATGCGCGCCCAGTGCTGCGAACGAAGCAGCGCCATGGGGCGACTCGCATGCATGTAGTGGCTCTGCGCATTGCGGGATGCAGAGCCAACCATCGGTGCTCAACTCACGGAAGAATTCTGTCTGAGGCTGCATGAACCGCAGCAACGTCTTCAGCATGTCTGCCAACACCAGCGCGCGCTGCCTGCGCGACAGGCTGGTTGCTGATGCAGTAGGTATACGCGTGAACAGGACTGTGCATCGCGGGCCTCCTTGCCGAGGGGAGTGGCCTCGCAGGACCACGTTCAACGCTGCGCAAACGTGCCGGAAACAAGCTGGCGGGTGTCGGTCGCGGGAAAGCGGCAGGGGGGCCTGCAATTCAAGGCCACGCCAGTGCTTGATCGACTCACGGCTGGATGCTGCCACCTCTCACGGAACGAGGAAGTGAAGAAAATTCCATGGCATCCAGAGCCGACTGCGCGCCGCCAGGGAGAGCCCGGCGCTGGCAACTCCGCTTGCAGCAAACACCTGAGGTCCGAAGCGCCCGGCCCCGGTGCCAGCAATCGTCAATCCCATTTAACCTGTGATTCACCTGGCCCACTTTAGGGTCAGCGCTCAACATGCAGGGAACGCTTATGCTTGGGTACGCATTCACACGGCCGTGGACGATCGTCCTAAGCGCGGCCTCGCTCTGCGCCTGCGCACACGCGACTGACCATTCGTCGACTTCTCAAGGACCCGCTCCCATGGCATCGACTGCCTCCGACGCCGCAACGCCGTCTGCGCTCACCGCAGATCAGCTTCTTTTGCGCCTGCTGGATCTGATCAAGGACACCACCTCCACCCGTGAACTGACCCTTGAACGGGTATCGCAGGCCATGCAGGCGCCCGCGCAGAGTTTCGGCCCAGGTCATTTCGGCTACGGTGGCACGCTCACTCCAGAGTGGAGCTACGGCCTCGAGGTCAAGAAGGCTGGCGCCGCCGATGCGCGTCTCGATCTCAATCTCATCGACACCACCGCCGACCGCAAAGCCAACGCAACGGCGATCTGCCAGGTCGACTTCAATCAGTTCGCCTCGGCTCTGCAGGCTGCGGGCTTCAAGCGTGAAACCATCCGCGGCGAGCACGGCCGGGTCATCCATGACCGTTTCGATCGTCCAGACCTGAGCATCACGGTCGATACGCTGCCGGAAAACCCGACCCCATCCGGCGAACCGGCACATGCCTGTGTCCGCCTTGTGACCGTGCAGTAAGGAGCAGCGCACCATGCCTACGCTTTCAGCGGATACGGAACGCCTGCTGACCGAATTTGCAGGAAAACCCGATGTAACGACCGATCAGGTCGACAATCTTCGCAAGGCCATCGCCAACTCTCCGGCGCTGGCAACCCAGGTCGACTCGGCCATCGCTGCCGGTCATCTGCAGCGCTTCGAGCTGTTGCCCGCCGACAGCAATGTGGGCGGCGAGTACGACGGCGGCGCAAAGGCCATCCGCCTGCCGGCATCCAGTCTGTCCACGCTGGCAGCCCCGGACAAACACGATGCTGCAGAGCTGACCTTCGTACTGGGCCATGAGCTGCAGCATGGGTTCAATGATGCAGCGACCGAACGGGCCTATAAGCAGTTTGATTCCGATATTGCAGACATTGCCGCACGCGATTCGACCCACGACTACACCCAGGCCATCGGCACCCTGCTCGCAGCCAACCGGCGCGACGAGGCATCGGCGAACATCGAGGGCTGGAATGCGCTGGTCGGCATGGTCAAGACCGCCAAACCGGACGCCACGCTGGAAGATCTCTACAAAGCAAGTACCCGTGCAGAGGAGTTCGTGCGCGTGCAGCCCGGCCCGCCGATGACCTATGCCGCGCATCCGGACCTGACGCTCAATGCAGACCTGAGCATGACCGCCACTGCCGCCAACATCGAGGGCATGGGCAAGCACTACTACGACGAAGGTGTGTCGTCGCGGCTGGGTCCCAACGGCAATTCGGATTACCAGAACTACTACGCCACCGATGCCATCGGCCGCGCCTGCAAGGAAGAAGCCAAGAACCCCGCACCCGATGGCATCAGCCGGATGTCGGTGAACATGGCACAGCTCGGCCTGCAGGAAAGCCTGCTGGAACAGAACGGCCTCTCTCTGGGTAAAGGCACGCCACCACGGCAGCCCTACTTCGACACCAGCACCTCGCCGTCCACGCTGCACTATTTCGACCACACCGAGGGCACCTACGCCCACGTGCCCATCACTGCACAGGCAACCACACCCGTGCCGACCGAAGCGCAGGCTGCGCCGTTGGCGGGTGGCAACGACCGTGCCCTGCACGATCAGATCCGCGGCAAGGTGGCAGAGCTGGATGCCGCCAACGGCCGCAGCTTCGACGCCTCCAGTGAACGCCTGAGCGCAAGCCTGCTGGTACTGGCCCGCGAGAACGGCCTGGACCGCGTGGATCATGTGGTGCTCAGCCGGCAGGCAGGCGATGTCGCTGCGGCGCAGAACGTGTTCGTGGTGAAGGGCGCGCTGGATGATCCTGCGTCGCTGCGTGCATCGGCAGCCACGGCTGAAGCCGCGCAGCGGCCGGTGCAGGAAAGCCTGGACAGCCTCGCTATCGTCAACCAGCGCCAGGCCGACCACGCCTCGCAGGAACAGACGCGCCAGCAGGTGCAGGAACAGCAGCGCAGCGCGTTGTCGCACTGACGTCAGGGACAGCGCCGGGCACCACCCGGCGCAACCCAAGCATGGGCCACGCTAGAATGCACCCATGCGTACCGTCCATGCCCTCCGTTATATAACCCCCTTGCGGGAAGGTGGCTCGCTGCCTGCCGTGGTCGAGACCGACGACGACGGTATGGCGGTGCTCAAGTTCCGTGGCGCTGGCCAGGGGCCCAAGGCGCTGATCGCCGAGCTGATCGCAGGCGAGATGGCACGCGCGGTGGGCCTGCCGATTCCGGAGATCCTGTTCGTCGAGCTGGACAGCGAGTTCGCGCGGACCGAGCCGGACCCGGAGATCCAGGACCTGATCCGCGCCAGCGAGGGCCTGAACCTGGGTCTGGATTACCTGCCCGGCGCGATCAACTACGACCCGGCGGCGATGCCGGTGGACGCTGACCTGGCCTCGCGCATCGTCTGGTTCGATGCGTTCACCAGCAACGTCGACCGCACCACGCGCAATCCGAACCTGATGGTGTGGCATCGCAAGCTGTATCTGATCGACCACGGCGCGGCGATGTACTTCCATCACGACTGGGCCAACGCCGGCGATGCCTGCGAGAAGCCCTTCGTGCTGATCCGCGACCACGTGCTGCTGTCGTTCGCCAGCCGCATCGCCGAGGTGGATGCCGAACTGGCCGCGCGCCTGCCGGATGCGGAAATCGAGCGCATCGTCGGCCTGGTGCCGGACAGCTGGCTGGTCGATGAGCCGGCCTTCGACAGCCCCCAGGCTTACCGGCAGGGCTACATCAACTACCTGAAGCATCGCCTGAAGGTGCGTGCGGTGTTCGTGCAGGAGGCCATCCGTGCCCACGCTGCACACGTATGACTATGCCGTCATCCGCGTAGTCCCGCGGGTGGAGCGCGAGGAGTTCATCAACGTCGGTGTGATCGTGTCCTGCCCGGGTGCACGGCACCTGGAAGCGGCAATCGAGATCGATGCCGCGCGCCTGCACGCCTTCGCGCCGGCGCTGGATATTGAAGCGCTGCAGCCGTGGCTGGATGCCATCGTGGCGATCTGCCGGGGCGATGCCGGCGCCGGCCCTATCGCGCAGCTGCCTGCGCGCGCGCGCTTCCATTTCCTGACCGCCAAGCGCAGCTCGGTGGTGCAGATGTCCAGCACACACGTAGGCCGCACGGCGGACCCGGCGGGCGTAGTCGAACACCTGATGGCAAAGATGGTTCGGGTACCTGCCTAGCGCACTACTTGCCGCCGCCCCAGCGTGCAGTCATTTCGCTGCGGATCGGCGTGCGCTCGGTGTTGCTGTCCGTTGCCGTGAAGCGCATCGCCTTGACCGCATTCAACGCCCAGCCACTGAAGGCCGTCGACGGCTTGGCCTCCACCACCTTTACGTCATACGTCCGGCCGCGCTTGTTGACCGAATAGGCCACGGTCACCTCCTCCGCGAACGGCACACGGCCGGGGTCGACATTGAGTTGTGGGCGGAAGGTTCCCTCCACCGGCTTCCAGTACGTCAACGCTTCGGCCTGCGGCAGCTGCAGCGGCTCGGGAGATGCGGCGGTGGCGACCTGGCTCAGTGCCAGGGCAAGCGTGATGGCAGCAACACGGAGCAGCATCGGGGGCATGGTTGTCATTCCTTGTACGCCAGTGGTTGTTTTCAAGCGTACGCCATCAGGGGCCTTTGCGGTTCACCGCAACGGTTACCGTGAAGTAGGGAATCGCGCTCCACTGCGTGCGCGGATGGTGCAGCGATTCCACCCCCATGCCGATCTGGTACTTCACGCTGCCCGGCTGCTCATGCCAGAAATAAGGCGCGCCGCTGCTCCAGCCACAACATACATATGTCAATGACGGCATGCCAAAGGTCTGCTGCAGATAGGCTTCGATCTTCGCCGCCGAGGCACCGCTGACGCGATACCGCGCTTCCATCGGCTGGATGTAGGAATCGTCGTCCTGCGTGCAGCTTACGTATTCCAGCTCGGCTGGTTTGCGTCCCATCGCCTGCAGGAAATCCTGGCAGACGGTGTCGGGGCGGGCCAGGCCTTCGGAGCGGCCGTGTAGTTCCCACTCTGCGATCGCACTGGTAGGCGCCTGCGCGCTGGCAGTGACGGCGCTGCCGATCAGAAGCAGCAACCCAGCACTGCATCCGAGGCGGACGAAACAGGAGGCAGACAGATGCAACAGGGTGATGGCAGATCCTCCGTGGGCGTGACGACATGCCATCGTAATCGACTGGCGCAGCCACCCGGTGCGAACGCTTCGATCAACGCTCCCCCGCAGCAGCGACGGACCCACAACGGGCACGTCGCTGTTGTCGGCTCAGGCCAATGAAGGCCCGCGGTTCTCGTGCTGGCGGCTGTCGAGGGCGAGTTGCTGCTCACGCTGCCGATGGTCACCGGCCAGATCGCGCACCATGTCGTCCATCGAGCGCGCGGGCTGCGCCGTATCCACACTGGCGCGCTCACCGGGAATCAAGCCGGCGACCCACAGGCGATCTCCGGCCATCATGACCCGGTCGACGCGCCCGGCATCGTCGATACCGTTGCGCTTGGACTCCAGCACGGCCTGCATGACGTGCTCATCGCCGATGGTTCCGGGTACTCCCTGGCGGATGCGCTCGAACAACGCTGCATCCCTGGGCGACAGCGAATCCACGCCACTGTGCTGTGGCAGCGGTTCCTGCGTGGCCGGGCCAGCGACCGGTGGATTCGCCGCAGCCTGCTGCCGCGCCTGTACCTGCTCCGGCTGGAACTCCGCCCGCGTATAGGGCGGACGCTGTGGCGGCCAGTTCTCTGCTCGGTCGAATTCGGTGGTGGGGGCAAACTCGCGCGCCACCGCTGCATCGTTCAACTGCCGGCGCGCATCTTCATCGATGGTGTTGCCCGGGCGCAGGGGCAGGCCGTAGTCCTGCTGGAAACTGCGCATGGCCGCCTGCATGCCGGCATCAAACGTGCGCGCCTCGCGCTCGGCACGTGGGTTCGGTTCGGCAAGGTACCCCAGCTCCTCCAGCTGGCGGCGCATCTCGAACACCGGCTCGCCCTTCTCACCTGGGCGCAGGTTACCGTCGGCCAGCGGCCCAGTCAGATCGGTCACCGTCCGGCGCTTGAAGTCCGGATCGACCGCCAGCGTGTCGGTGCGCATGCGCTCCAGCAATGCATCGTCGATGCGACCATTGGCCGGACTGATGCCCCGCCCGGTCTGGAAGCGGCGCACGGCCTGCTCGGTGGAAGAACCGAAGTCCCCATCGGGCTTGATCGCGGCATTGGCGTTGTTGCGGATGTCCAGCCGCTGCAGGTACTGCTGTGCTTCCAGCACCTTCTGGTTGGCATCACCACGGTGCAGGTCCATCGTCCCAGCGGGCCCCTGCTGGATCGGCACCGGCATCTGGAAGCCCGGCTGCTGAACGCGCTGGACCAGGCCGGCGACCTGCGATTCCCATCCGGTGGCCAGCGTGGCGATGGCGTCCGGATAGGGACTGTCGTTGTTCAACTCACCGCCATTGACCGAGGCTCTCGCCTGTCGGTAGTCGACATGGCTGGCGTTGACGTTGTCGGACAGCCGCGCGCCGAACATGCCATCGCGCATCCCCACCACCAGCACCTTGGTGGCGATTTCCGCTTCGGCCGCCCGCTCCGGGTGCTCGACCAGCTCGCGGCCCATTCCCAGAGCCTCGCCCAGCCGCTCGTAGTTGTTGACGTGGGTAAGGTGGGCAAAACCCCGGCCGAAATACTCTTCACCGCCGAAGTAGCGCAGATCCACCGCCTGCTTCCTGCCCCAGTCTTCCTCGGGCGCGGCGAAATTCCGTGATTCGTGCTGCGCCGTGGCCAGCACGTAAGCAATCTGCCGGTGATCGGTAACGCCATTGTCGATACAGGTGCGGACGATCATCTCGACCGACTGGTCCCGGGTCAGGCCGAAGCCTGACCCACCCTTTCCATAGCCTTCGCTCATCCTTCAGCTCTCCAGTTCCGGAACGCATCCATTCGTCAGGGAAGGACCTACTTCAGCAGGTCCGATTCAGTAGGGACCTGGCCCTTGCAGGTGTCATAGCGGCGCATCAGCAGCGTGCGTGGTTCGGTTCCGCGCAGTTGGATGACCTTGTCTTCCCGCTCGCACGGGCTTGCCTTGCCGCGCAGTACGAACCGGCCGTTGTCGATATGGTCGATGTCACGTCCACCGATGGCCGCTTCCAATGCCTTGGCACGCACATAGCGATGGCCCTTGACATCAAACAGGTAGAACGCGTGGACGGGAACGTTGTAGACACCGTTGTTGTCCTGCCATACCTGCAGGTCTGGCAAGCCATCGCCGTTGAAGTCAGAAGCGGTCAGCAGCACGGCGGCCGCAGCATGGGCATTGGCACCGGCGCGGGTCAGGCGTGGCTGCACGTCCGTGACGGCCACCTTGCGGCCGCCACGGGTCACGCCCATGCTCCGCACCTGACAGGTCATCACGTTATCGGTGCCGCTGCAGTCGGCCACCTGGAAGACCACCTGCAGCGCAGGCGTGATCCTGCCCTCGCCGGGCTGCAGGACGATCCGGCCCTGCCTATCGGGTTCGCCATCTGCGGTATGAGCGGCGACCTGCGTGGGTGCCGGGGCCGCCTTGGCTTCAGCAACCAGCGCCGCCGCACCACCGGCCTGCAGCTGGCGGGCACGCAGCAGAGTCATGTGTGTACGGCACTGCTGCGAATCCAGTTGGGCAGCGGCATTGCCACCTTCCGGGCAACGACGGTCACGCTGGCGCAGCCATTGCCGCTGCAGATCGCGCAGTACCTGCTGATCATTGGCCGTCATCGTGGAGCGCGCCGCGCTGTAGGCGGCGTTGAGCGCATCGTCGTGCGCCTTGAATTCAGCGTCGACACAGCGACGACGAGCGTCCAGCGCCGTGCCCGCATTGGCCATGCACGGCGCATAGGCGGGGCTCAGGTAACGCACATCGCCGGCGATCAGTTCGGCACCGCTGGGCAGCTTGCGTACGGTGGGCGGGGGCGAGGCCTGTGCCGATGCCCACAGGCAAGGGCCAAGCAGAAGCAGCCCAGCCAGCAACCGGGTGGCACGCCCCGGCAGGCGTTCTGAGTTCAGCATGCGATTCCTTCCGTGGGGCTTGGCCAGCCCCGTCCTGTTCCGATGATGGATCCTGCACGCTCACCCACGCAACTTCAGCGACAGCGGTCACATCCCGCATGCCGGCCTCGGAGCCGGACGCTACTCCGGCAACGCATACGCCATCACGTAATCCCCCGCCGGCGTCTCCATGAAATGGTGCCCGCCAGCCATGATGACCACGTATTGCCGCCCGCCCTGCTCGTACACCATCGGGTTGGCCTGTCCACCTGCTGGCAGCTTGGTGTGCCACAGCTCCTTGCCGGTCTTCAGGTCGATGGCACGCAGCAGGTCGTCGGTCGCTGCGGCGATGAAGATCAGGCCGCTGGCGGTCACCACCGAACCGCCATTGTTCGGCGTGCCGATTTCAATGGGCAGGCCGGAGCGGATGCCGAAGGGGCCGTTGCCACGCGCGCTGCCGAACGGCCGGTCCCACAGCAGCTTGCCGCTGCGCAGGTCGATCGCACGGATACCGCCATAGGGCGGCTGCTTGCACAGCAAGCCAGTGAACGGCAGCCGCCAACCGGCGTTGACGTCGATGCCATAGGGCGTGCCGACCTGCGGATCCCCTGCGCCTTCGGCACCGCCCTTGTCGGCGCGCATCTGCTCGCGCGGCAGCCAGCCCTTGCGGTCGGCTTCGGCGCGCGGCACCAGCCGGTTGTAGTTGGGCATGTCGTTGTAGTTGGCCACGATCACGCCACGCCGCGTATCGATGGCCACGCTGCCCCAGTCCGAGCCACCGTTGTAGCCGGGGTATTCGATGGAGTGGTGATCGCTGCTGGGCGGTGTGTAGAACCCTTCGTAATGTGCCTTGCGGAACTGGATTCGGCAGACCAGCTGGTCGATGGGGGTGATGCCCCACATGTCGCGCTCGGTCAGCGCGTCGTCGCGCCGCAGCGTGTGATACAGCGAGAACAGCTGGGTGGCGGCGCGCTGCTCGGGCTCCACGCCGCCCTGTGGCACCTTGCGCTCCTCAGCCGGGGTCAGCAGCTGGCCGTTGCGACGGTCGAGGATGTACATGTCGCCCTGCTTGGTGGGCAGCAGGATCGCCGGCACCTTTCCCGATGCCGTCGGGTAGTCGATCAGGCTGGCCTGCGACCCCAGGTCGTAGTCCCAGACGTCCTTGCGCACGGCCTGGAAATGCCAGACCGGCTTGCCGGTAGCCACATCGATGGCGACCAGCGAGGTCGCGTACCTGTTCTGGTTTTCGGTGCGCGAGCCACTCCAGTAGTCGCCTGCGGAATTGCCCATCGGCAGGTACACCAGGCCCAGTGCTTCATCGCCGGTAGCGGTGGTCCACATGTTCGGTGTGCCACGTGTATAGGTCTGCTCGCGCGGTGGCAGGCCGCTGCGCTCGGGCTGGTCCATGTCCCACGCCCAGCGCAGCTTGCCGCTGATCGCGTCGTAGGCCTGGATGACGCCGGAGGGCGCGTCGCGGCGCTGGCCGTCCAGTACCTGGTGGCCGGTAACGATGACACCGCGGACGATCGCCGGCGGCGAGGTGATCGATACGTAACCCGGCGGCACCTCGCCCATGCCCAGGGTGATGTCGACCTGGCCGTTGTTGCCGAAATTCGCGCAGGGGCGACCGCTGTCGGCGTCCACCGCGATCAGGCGGCCGTCCAGCGTACCTTCGATGATGCGTGCGCTGCAGGCTGAGCGGCTCCCTGGCGCCGCGCTCTGGTGGGTGCGGGTCGGCGGCGGTGCGGGCAGCGCGAGATCGGCAGCCACGTCAGCCAGTGCGGCATCGGCGAGGGTCGGCGCGCTGGGCAGCTCGTAATAGGACACGCCACGGCAGGCGGCCGTGTACGGGATCGATGCATCTTTCACCTTCGGATCGAAACGCCATAGCTCCTTGCCGCTGCCGGCATCGAGGGCGATCAACTGATTGCGTGCGGTGCACAGGTACAACCGATCACCGATCTTCAGTGGCGTGGTTTCCGCACCCCAGCGCTTCTTCGGCAGGTCGCCCGTGCGGAACTGCCACGCCAGTTGCAGGGTTCCCACGTTTTCCGGGGTGACCTGCTGCAGCGGCGAATAACGGGTGGCGGCATTGCTGCGCCCCCATGCCGGCCAGTCACCCTCGGCCGGCTGGTCGGCAGGCTGCAGGCCGATGGTGTCACGGGTGGGATCAAGCCCGGCGCTGACCGCCGGCTCCGGGAACGGCTGATGCCCGTCGACCACGCCATGCGGGGTGAACGCGAGGCCGAAGGCGGCCACGAAGACCAGCATCAGTACAGCGGCCACGCTGCGCGACAGCCGCCTGGGCACCGGCGCCTGCAGGGTCGGCGCCAGCAATGCCAGGACGATGCCGAGGGCGGTCACCAGGCCCAGCCGTGGTACCCAGCGCCAGTAATCGCTGCCCGACTCCCACCAGGTCCACAGCAGGCTGCCGATGAACACCAGTGCGTACAGCAGTGCACCGCTACGCCGATTGCCCCACAACAGGATGCCGCAGACCAGCAGGCCCAAGCCGGCGATGGCGTAGTACCAGGAGCCACCGAGGCTGAGCAGCCACGCACCAAGGCCGCCGATGACCAGGCCGAGCACGATCAGCAACAGGGCCAGCACGGTAACGAGAGGATGGCGGGGCGGAGGCGCGGAAGCAGACTGCGGCGTGGCGGACATCGTCGATCTCCGGGGGCAGCATGCGCCCTTATGCCACCGTCACCGTGAAGTGCGTGCGTATTTTCGACTGCAGACACGACGACGCCGGCACAAGGCCGGCGTCGTCGGGTACCTCAGCATCGCGGCAGGATCACTCCTGCGCGGCGTCCTCGCTGCTGGCAGCAGCCGGTGCGCCGTCGGTCGCGGCCGGGGCGGCGGCGGCCACCTCGTCCTCGTCCTCGTCGATCGAGGCATCCATGCGCTCCACCGCCTGCAGCTTCTCGTCCTTGGACAGGCGGATCAGGGTCACGCCCTGGGTGTTGCGGCCGACGCGGCTGATTTCCGAGCCACGGGTACGCACCAGGGTGCCGCCGTCGGAGATCAGCAGGACTTCATCGTCGGTACCCATCAGCACCGCGGCAACCAGCTTGCCATTGCGCTCGGTGGTCTGGATGCCGATGACGCCCTGCGTGCCACGACCCTTGCGCGGGTAGTCCGGCAGCGGGGTGCGTTTGCCGTAGCCGTTTTCGGTGGCGGTGAGGATGTAACGCAGGTTGGCGTCGTCGGCACCTTCGATCAGCGCATCGCCATTGGCGACGGCCTCCTCGACACCGTTGTCGTCCTCGTTCTCGTCCTCGATGCCGCCAGCACTCTCGGCCACGATCAGGCTGACCACTTCCTCGCCGGCCGGCATCCTGATGCCGCGCACGCCGGTAGCGGTACGACCCATCGAGCGGACCTTGTCTTCACCGAAGCGCACGGTCTTGCCGTTGGAGGCGAACAGCAGGATGTCACGCTCGCCATCGGTCAGGCCGACGCCGACCAGGGCATCGCCCTCTTCGAGGTTGATCGCGATCTTGCCGCGGGCCAGACGGAAGGCGAACTCGCCCAGCGGGGTCTTCTTGACCGTACCGTTCTTGGTGGCGAAGAACACGAACTGGCCATCGGCGTACTCGCGCACCGGCAGCACGGCCTGCACGCGTTCGCCCGGCTCCAGCGGGATCCAGTTGATGATCGGACGACCGCGGGCATTGGAACCGGCTTCAGGCAGCTGGTAGACCGGCAGCCAGAACACCTTGCCCGAACTGGTGAAGGTCAGCAGCGTGTCGTGCGTGTTGACCAGCCACAGCTGCTCGATGAAATCCTCTTCCTTGGTCGACGCTGCGCTGCGGCCACGGCCGCCTCGACGCTGGGCGCGATAGGCGCTGACCGGCTGGCGCTTCACGTAACCGGCATGCGACAGGGTGACCACCACGTCTTCCGGGGCGATCAGGTCGAGGATGTCCAGGTCTTCTTCGCTGTGGCGGATCTCGGTACGGCGCTCGTCACCGAACTCGGCCCGCACGTTGATCAGCTCTTCGCGGATCACCTGCAGCAGGCGATCGGGATCTTCCAGGATATGGATGAGCCCGGCGATCACTTCCAGCAGCTGCTTGTATTCCTCGGTCAAGCGGTCCTGCTCCAGCCCGGTCAGGCGATGCAGGCGCATTTCCAGGATCTGCGTCGCCTGGATCTCGGTCAGCTGGTAGCCGCCTTCGATCAGGCCCACGCCCTTGGGCAGGTCATCGGGACGCGAGGCTTCGGCACCGGCGGCGCCGAGCATCGAACCGACCAGGCCCGGTTCCCACAGGCGCGCAAGCATGCGCTCGCGTGCCTCGGTGGGGTTCGGCGAGGTCTTGATCAGTTCGATCATCTCGTCGATGTTGGCCAGCGCAACGGTCAGGCCTTCCAGCACGTGGGCACGGGCGCGCGCCTTGCGCAGCTCGAACACGGTGCGGCGGGTAACCACTTCGCGACGGTGGCGGACGAAGGCCTCCAGCATCTGCTTGAGGTTCATCAACTGCGGGCGGCCGTCGACCAGCGCCACCATGTTGATGCCGAACACCGACTCCATCTGGGTCTGCTGGTAGAGGTTGTTGAGCACAACCTCGGCCGACTCGCCGCGCTTGATTTCGATGTAGATGCGCATGCCGTCCTTGTCGGACTCATCGCGCAGCTCGCTGATGCCTTCGATCTTCTTTTCCTTGACCAGCTCGGCGATCTTCTCGATCAGACGCGCCTTGTTCACCTGGTAAGGAATTTCAGTGACGATGATCGATTCGCGGCCGTTGTCGGCCACTTCGACATCCGCCTTGGCACGGATGCGCACGCGGCCACGGCCGGTGCGGTAACCGGCGATGATGCCGGCGGTGCCGTTGATGATGCCCGCAGTCGGGAAATCCGGGCCCGGGATGAACTCCATCAGGCCGTCGATATCGATTTCCGGATTGTCGATCAGCGCGATGCAGGCATTGATCGATTCGGTGAGGTTGTGCGGCGGAATGTTGGTCGCCATGCCCACCGCGATACCGGCCGAACCATTGACCAGCAGGTTCGGGAACCGGGTCGGCATGACCGTCGGCTCCAGTTCCTTTTCGTCGTAGTTGGGCTGGAAATCGACGGTTTCCTTGTCGATGTCCGCCATCAGCTCATGCGCGAGCCGCGACATGCGCGCCTCGGTGTATCGCATCGCCGCGGCGGAGTCGCCGTCGACCGAACCGAAGTTACCCTGGCCATCGACCAGCATGTAGCGCAGCGAGAACGGCTGTGCCAATCGCACCAGCGTGTCGTACACCGACTGGTCGCCATGCGGGTGGTACTTACCGATGACGTCACCGACGATACGTGCCGACTTGAAGTAGGGCTTGTTGCTGTGCGCGTTGAGTTCATTCATCGCAAACAGCACACGACGATGCACCGGCTTGAGGCCATCGCGCGCATCTGGCAGCGCGCGCCCCACGATCACGCTCATGGCGTAATCGAGGTAGCTCTTGCGCATCTCGTCTTCCAGGTTGACCTGGATGATTTCCTTGGCGGTTTCTGCCATTCGGGTTCCGTTGTCTGGTAGCGGTCCAGTCCGGCGCATCCACCCGGGGGTGGTCGTGCCGGAACCTCGATTCAACCGCTGGATTCTACCACACGGGGCCGTTTTCCGCCTGCCTTTACGGTGATTTTACCGGCACAAATCAGGAACTTAGGGGGTTGCCGGCCAGCGGCCGGCACTACTGGACGCCGGGGTCGGAGCCCTTTCCAGCGGAAAGGCACCCGCCCCTGCCGGCGTCAACCGCCGAAGGCGGTACGCATGTTCTCCGCGGTCGGGTTCAGGATCACCCCCCGCTCGGTCACAATGGCATCGATCAGCTCGCCCGGGGTGACATCGAACACCGGGTTCCAGGCGGCGATGCCCTCGGCCACGGTGCGGGTGCCGCCCACGCCGTACAGTTCGCCCGGGTCGCGCTGCTCGATCTCGATCTGGCTGCCGTCCACGGTATCCATGTCCACCGTCGAGGACGGCGCCACGACCATGAACTTCACCCCGTGGTGGCGGGCCGCGATGGCCAGCTGGTAGGTGCCGATCTTGTTGGCCGTATCGCCATTGGCGCAGATGCGGTCGGCGCCCACGATCACCCACTGCACCGCACCGGTCTTCATCAGGTGCGAGGCGGCCGAGTCGGCGATCAGCGTCGCGTCGATGCCGTCCTGCTGCAGCTCCCATACGGTCAGGCGCGCACCCTGCAACCACGGCCGGGTCTCACCTGCAAACACACGGGCGATGCGGTCCTGGGCCATGCCGGCGCGGATCACGCCCAGCGCCGTACCGAAGCCGGCGGTGGCCAGCGAGCCGGTATTGCAATGGGTCAACACGCCGCTGCCGGCCTCGATCAGGCCGGCACCGAGTGCGCCCATGTGGCGGTTCGCGGCCAGGTCTTCTTCGGCGATCGCTTGCGCTTCAGCCTCCAGCAGCGCCTTCCAGTCGGCACCGGCAGCGCTCAGGCAACGTCGCATGCGTGCCAGCGCCCAGGCCAGGTTGACCGCGGTCGGGCGCGAGGCATTCAGCCGCTGCAGCGCCGGTTCCAGCTGCTGCAGGGCATGCGCGCCATCGGCCGCCTGCACATCACGTGCGGCCAGCACCACACCCCAGGCGGCAGCGATGCCGATGGCCGGCGCACCGCGCACGGTCAGGGCGTGGATGGCCGCGGCCACCTCATCGCTGTCATGGCAAGCCACATGTTCGACCACGAACGGCAGCTTGCGTTGGTCGAGCAGTTGCAGGGCATCGCCGGTCCACAGGATCGGGCGGATGTGGTCGTAGCGGGCGTAGTCGAGGTCGGTGGCGGTATTCATGGCCCCATTGTAGGGCCACGCCACGCACGGATGGACCCCGTCCGGGGTCAGTTCACCGAGAATTCGGCGCGGCAGCCGCCATCGACCCAGATGCCGTTGCGGTTCCAGCCCCAGGTGCTGCCTTCCTCGCACGGGGTGCTGGAAAGCTGGTTGGAGAGGGTGGCGCTGGTGGAGATGCTGGCGCCACAGAAGCGGCGCTTCTTGGACTTGGATTCGCAGGTCAGCCGGCGCGGCATGTCGACGAAACGGCCCTGCTCGTCGGCCACCTCGAAATCACCCTGGCAACCGCGGGTGGTCCACACCTCATTGCGCTTGTAGCCCCAGCCCTGCCCTTCCCGGCACGGCAGCACCGACAGCTGCCGCAGCAACCGTACCGGCGCACCGTCCAGGCGTACCGGGCAGCTCTGCGGGCGGCCATTGGACTCACAGCGCACTACCCGCCGCACCAGTCGCTTGCGGCCCTCGGCCGAGGGCACGGCATCAGTCTCTGCACCGCGCGCGCGGAACTCGGCGCGGCAGCCCAAGGTCACCCACACGCCACTGCGGTCGGTGCCCCACTCGCTGCCACGGATGCAGCTGTTGTTGGACAACTGGCGGATCAGGTCAACGCCGTTGCTGACATCGATGTCGCAATGCACCCAACCCATGTCGCGGGATTCGCAGGTCACCACTTCGCTGTCATAGCCAAGCGACTGCGCCGATGCGGTCGACGGAAGCAGGCCACCCCATATCGCCACGGAGTACATCGGTGCCGCTACGACCGCAAACCACTTGACCAAAGCCTTCCCCATGAATGGATGAACCACGACGCAAGTGTGCGGTATCGGCTGTGATAAGAGCATCATCGTGCTTGCTGAATCAAGCGCGCAAACGCGTGTTTTCGTTCAGCCTGCCAGGTCCAGGGGAAATCGGCTCATGCGTGGGCGAAATCGAATGCAAGCACGTCGGCGATGCGCGGTGTGCGGTGCATCGCCATCAGCAGGCGATCAATGCCAACGGCAACACCGGCACAGGCGGGCATTGCAGGCAGTGCATGCAACAACGCTTCATCCAGCGCGGGCTGTACCTGCCCCCGTGCATGGCGACGCTGCAGGTCATGCTGGAAACGCGCGCGCTGTTCAGCCGCATCGTTCAGTTCGTTATAGCCATTGGCCAGCTCCACCGCGCCCAGGTACAGCTCGAAACGCTCGGCCAGCGGCGGTGTGCCGGGGCGGATGCGCGCCAGTGCCGCCTGGCTGGCGGGCCAGTCGTGGACCACGGTCATGACCGTGTCATCGAAGTGCGGTTGGATACGGTGGGTCATCAACAGATCCAGCCAATCATCGCGGGTCAGGCCTACCGGATCGATGTGCACCTCGCCCAGCGCAGCGCGCAGTTGGCCCTCATCGGCATCGAACGGGTCCACGCCGGCCTGTTGCTGGAACAGTTCGCGATAGCTCAGCACGCGCAGCGTCGCGCTGCGGCCAACCAGCGCCAACGCCTGCCCCACCAGTTCCGCGGTTTCCTGCAGCAACCGATGGTGGTCCCAGCCAACCCGATACCACTCCAGCATGGTGAACTCGGGATTGTGGCGGCCACCGGCTTCGCCATTGCGGAACACCCGGCCCAGCTCATAGCAGTCGCCCACGCCGGCAGCGAGCAGGCGCTTGAGCGGGAACTCCGGCGACGTGCGCAGCCAGCGGCGGCGTCCGCCCGCATCGACGTGGCCGCTGAAATCGGTGTGGAAGCTGTCGATGTTCGGCTCGGTGTTGCCGGCCACGGAAAGGATCGGCGTTTCCACTTCCAGCACGCCACGCTCGGCAAAGAAGCGTCGCACCAGCGCATTGAGGCTGGCACGCTGTTGCAGGCTGCGCAGCAGTGCCTCGCTCACAGGATGCCCTCCGGCCGCGGATGGTCCAGCGGCAGGGTCAGCAGATCGCGCGTGTCATCGATGTAGCCACTGGCCAGGTACAGGCGGCGCGCCAGTTCGTTGTGATGGTTCACCTCCAGCCGCAGCCGGCTGACCCCGCGCCCGCGTGCGCGTTGTTCGCAGATGGCCAGTGCCCGCTTGCCACGGCCACGGCCACGCGCGCGGTGGCTGAGGTAGAGCTCGTCGAGCAGCATGAAATGGCCGCCCTGCTCCAGGCTGAAGCCCATCGCGATGACCGCATAGCCAACGACGGCCGCGGCCTCGTCCAGCCACAGCAGCACTTCCCCGTTGCGCGGATCGGCCAGCAGCGCATCGACACCACGGCGCACGCGCGCATCGTCGAATTCGATCTTGTCTTCGGCGTAGAAATCGCGCATCAGCGCGATCAGCAGTTCCTCGTCGGCACGGGTGGCCAGGCGGAAATCCAGCGGAGCGGTCTGCATCAGTGTTCCTTTGCGGTTGCGTGCCGGGTGCCTGCGCACCCGGCCGGTTCATCACTCGTGTTCGGCCAGGTAGGCCAGCAGGCGCTCTTCATCCCACACCGGAACGCACAGCGATTGCGCCTTGTCCAGCTTTGAACCCGCTTCGGTGCCGGCCACCACGAAGCTGGTCTTCTTCGACACGCTGCCGGATACCTTGGCGCCCAGCGCCTCCAGACGCTCCTTGGCGGTATCGCGATTGAGCTGGGCCAGCGTGCCGGTAAGCACCACCGTCTGCCCGTCCAGCGGGCCGGCCACCACTTCGGCCAGGGCCGGTGCGCTGGCCAGGATGTGCTTCATCTCCACTTCGGCGGCCAGCAACATCGCGCCATGGCCCTCGCTGTCCAGCCAGTCAGCGACGCCGCGCGCGGTGTCATCGGGCAGGCCGGCGTTGACGAACTGGCCGTGCTCGGCGTCCAGCACCGCCTGCGCGCTGGGCAGTGCGGCCACCAGCTTCTCCGCGCGCAGGCGGGTAATGCCGGGAATCTCCGCTTCGACCAGCAGCTGGGCAAGGTCCAGCCCCTCGCGCAGCTTTGCACTTGGCGGGTGCACGTCGCTGATGCGCACCTGCCCCACCTGCAGCAGCGCATCGATGGCCTGTTGGTTGCCTTCCTGTTCGAAGAAGTGGCCCAGCGAGCGCGCCACTTCGCCACCGATGTCGGGCACGCGCTTGAACAACGGCCACGGCAGGCGGCGGATCAACGCCAGATCGCCAAACCACTGTGCCAGTGCCTTGGCGGTGCTCTCGCCGACGTGCTCGATGCCCAGTGCGAACAGCAGTCGCTCCAGCGTCGCATCACGGCTGGCGTCGATCGCAGCGATCAGGTTGTCAGCCCACTTGGTCGCGATCTTCCTGGTGTTCCATTCAAAAGCTGCCGGCTGCGCCAATGCCTGCGCGCGCCACCCCGCATCGTTGCCATCCAGCTTCAACACAGCGTTGAGCACCGCGCCGCTGCCTTCGGCCGGCAGGTGCAGTTTCAGGCTGGCCGCGAGCGCGGAAGGATCTTCTGCGTCCAACACCAGCTTCAGGTGCAGCAGCTGGTCGCGGGTGAGGCGGTACAGATCAGCCACGCTCCTGACGATGCCGGCGTCCACCAGGGTTTCGATGTACTTGTCGCCGAGACCGTCGATATCCATCGCCCGTCGCGAAGCGAAGTGGGCGATGGCCTCCTTGCGCTGCGCCGGGCAGGACAGCTCGCCCGAGCAGCGCCAGGCAGCAGCCCCTTCCTCGCGCACGATCTCCGAGCCGCACACCGGGCAGGTGGTCGGCATCTGCCAGGGCGTGGTGCCGGCGGGACGGCGATCGAGAATGACGCTGACCACTTCCGGAATCACATCGCCGGCACGGCGCACGATCACGCTGTCGCCCACGCGCACATCCAGGCGCGCGATCTGGTCGGCGTTGTGCAGGGTGGCATTGGAGACGATCACACCGGCCACCGCGACCGGCGCAAGGCGCGCCACCGGGGTGGCAGCACCGGTACGGCCGATCTGGATTTCGATGGCCTCCAGCGTAGTGTTCTGTTCCTGCGCCGGGAACTTGTGCGCGATGGCCCAGCGTGGTGCGCGCGACACGAAGCCCATGGCCTGCTGGCCGGCGCGGTCATCGAGCTTGTAGACCACGCCATCAATGTCGAATGCCAGACCGTCGCGACGCTCGCCAATGTCACGGTAGTACGCCAGCAGGCCGTCGCTGCCTTCCACCACCTTGCACAGGTCGCTGACCGGGAAACCCCAGTCGCGCAGCTGCGCCAGCGTGCCCGAGTGCGTATCGGGCAACTCACCGCCCTGCACTTCACCGGTACCGTAGGTGAAGAAACTGAGCCTGCGCTGCGCGCTGATCTTCGGGTCAAGCTGGCGCAGCGAACCGGCCGCGGCATTGCGCGGATTGGCCAGCACCTTGCCACCGTGCAGGCGCGCGCGCTCGTTGTAGGCCTCGAAGTCGGCGCGGGCCATGTAGACCTCACCGCGCACTTCCAGCACATCCGGCCAGTCCCTGCCTTTCAGGCGCTTGGGAATGTCGCCGATCTCCCGCAGGTTGGCAGTCACGTCCTCACCGGTGCTGCCATCGCCCCGGGTGGCGCCCAGCACGAAATGACCGTCCTCGTAACGCAGGCTGATCGCCAGGCCGTCCATCTTCGGTTCGGCGGAAAAACGCAGGGTGCCGCGGCGCAGGCGCTCATCGATGCGGCGCACGAAGTCGGCCACTTCCTCATCGCTGAAGGCATTGGACAGCGACAGCATCGGTACCGCATGGGTGACTTCGGCGAAGCGGCCGGACGGGCGTGCCCCGACCTGCTGGGTCGGGCTGTCGGCACGGGCGAGATCAGGATGCTCGCGCTCCAGCGCCTCCAGCTCACGCACCAGACGGTCGTAGTCGACGTCAGGGATCTCCGGCGCATCCAGCTCGTGATAGGCGCGATTGGCCTGGGCGATCTGCCGGCGCAGGTCTTCGGCACGTTCGGCGGGGCTGGGGCTCATCGGAATCCGCGGGTTCTGGGATGGCCGGGAATTCTACCGCGCCTGCGCGCAGCACCTTGTAGAACTGGGCCATGCGGGACTGGCGGCAAGCAACGGTCGCGCATGATTGGAGACGCTGCATACCCCCTTGCCCGCACTGACCACCAGCGCTAGCGTGCGTCGGTCGCCCTTCCGGAACCGCCCCCTGTGACCTTGCCTGCCTCCCGTCGCCACTTCCTGCAGCTGGCCGGTGCCGGTCTCGCCCTCGCCAGCAGCGGCCTGCCCCGGTCGGCCCAGGCACAGCCGGCGACCGTTGCGCCGCCACCCGCCGATGCGGGCGCGGTGCTGCTGAACTTCAACGAATGCCCCTATGGCCCCTCGCCGGCCGCCCAGCAGGCGGCGCGCGACAGCATCGCCAGCTGCGGCCGTTACCGCTTCGCCCTGGCCGGTGAGGTGCGCGACGCATTCATCGCCCAGGCCGGCATTCCCGCCGACCACGTGCGCCTGTATCCGGGCTCCAGCGAACCGCTGAACCGTGCGGCGACACTGTGGACCGGCCCGCAGGCGGGCCTGGTGGTGGCCGACCCGACCTTCGAGACGCTGGGCGAGATGGCAGCTGCGCGCGGCGCCCATGTGCAGAAGGTGCCGCTGCGCGGCGATGGCGCGCACGACCTGCGCGCGATGGCGGCCGCCGCGCACGCGCGACCGACCGGCCTGCTGTACGTGTGCAATCCCAACAACCCCACCGGCTCGATCAGCCCGGCCAACGAGCTGGCCTGGCTGCTGGCCAACAAGCCCGCAGGTACCCGGGTGCTGCTGGACGAGGCCTATCTGCAGTACAGCGAACAGCCCAGCCTGATTGCACAGGTGGCCCAGCGCGATGACCTGATCGTGCTGCGCACCTTCTCCAAGCTGTACGGCATGGCCGGCCTGCGTCTTGGCGTGGCTGCAGCGCATCCGGAGCGCCTGCGCGAGCTGGCGAGCCTGGGCGAGAACCCGCTGCCGGTGCCCGCCCTTGCAGCGGCACTGGCCAGCCTGCGCGACCCGCAGTTGATCCCGCAGCGACGTCTGCAGAACGCCAAGCTCCGGCAGGCCACCATCGCCTGGCTGGGCAAGCGTGGCTTTGACTGCCTGCCGACCGAAGCGAACTGCTTCGTGGTGGATGTGCAGCGCGACGGCGCGGCCTTTGCAAAGGCGATGGCGGACAACGGCGTGGTGATCGGCCGCAGCTGGCCGATCTGGCCGCAGCGCGTGCGCGTGACCGTGGGCACCGAGGAAGAGATGGCGCGCTTCCGCAGCGCGTTCGCGAAGGTAGCCGGCGTACCGGTCTGACCCTATCCACGCATGGCGTGGATCTACTGGTCTGGTGGGGGGGCGAACCCTGGTTCGCCGCATCCACGCATGGCGTGGATCTACTGTTGTGGGTGCCGACCGTTGGTCGGCACGCCAGGACCTGCCGCGCTTACCAGCGCGGGGTCTTGGTCAGCGGCGGCGCCTGGTGCTGGCGGTCATAGGCGCGCAGCTCATCACGGATGTGGGCGATGCGCTGGCGGCCGAGCGCGTTGCGGCTGTCATCCAGCACCACACCATCGAGCAGTTCAGCCATGCGCTGCACGGTCGGCAGCATCTTCTCCCAGGCGTCCAGCGCGGTCAGCGGTGCCGGCAGGGTCAGGAAGAAGGCGATGGCCGGGGTTTCCATGGCGCGGATGTTGCCCATGTCGAAGCTGCCCGGCTTCATGATGCTGGCCATCGAGAAAATCGGGCCTCGCTCGGGATGCCCCTCCACCAGCCGGTGGAAGACATTCATGTGGCCAAACACCAGGCCGGTCTTCTCCGCTGCCACGACGATGTCTTCGCCGCGCAGCTGCTCACCGGCGCGGGCGGCCACGAACAGCGAAACGATCTTGTCGAAATCCTGCGTCGCGCGCTTGCCCAGGTCGCTGGCCGCGCCATCGACATCGGGCAACCCCAGTTCGGCCTGCTCGACCGTCTCGCCCATGCCCGGCTCGACGCGGTCGCCGGCCACAGGCACGCCATCCTCGCCCAGCACCGGCTCGCGACGCTCGCCGCTGGTCGGTTCGGCGCTATCGAGGCGACGGCCCTGGGGCTTCTTTTTCGGGCGGCCAAACAGGAAGATCGCAGCGACCAACAGCAGGCCGGCGGCCAGGATGCCGATGCGCAACAGTGCCGTGTCGGACATTCGTTAGGTTCTCCGGCTAGTTCATTCAGGTAACTAGGATGGCACGTCAGGCCGCGCCCGCCAATCGCGCGGCTTCTTCCAGGTCCACGCTGACCAGCCGGCTGACTCCCGGCTCGCGCATCGTCACGCCCGACAACTGGTGCGCCGCTTCCATCGTGGCCTTGTTGTGGCTGACGAACAGGAACTGCACCTTCTCGCTCATTTCCTTGACCATGTTGGCCAGGCGGCCGACGTTGGCTTCATCCAGCGGCGCGTCCACCTCGTCCAGCAGGCAGAACGGTGCCGGGTTGAGCTGGAAGATCGCAAACACCAGCGCCACGGCGGTCATCGCCTTTTCGCCGCCGGACAGCAGCGAGATGCTCGACACGCGCTTGCCCGGGGGACGCGCCATGATGGTCACGCCGGTATCGAGAAGGTCTTCGCCGGTCAGCTCCAGGTAGGCGTGGCCGCCACCGAACAGGCGCGGATACAACGCCTGCACACCGGCGTTGACACGATCGAAGGTGTCCTTGAAGCGGCCCCGGGTTTCGCGGTCGATCTTGCGGATCGCATCTTCCAGGGTCTCCAGCGCGGTGGTCAGGTCCACGTGCTGCGCATCCAGATACTCCGAGCGCTGCGAGGCTTCGCCATACTCGTGGATCGCGGCCAGGTTGACCGGCTCCAGCCGGCGCATGCGACCGTCGATCTGGTGCACCGCCTGCTCCCAGTCGCCCAGGCGGGCCTCTTCGGGCAGCGCGTTGATCACATCCTGCAGCACGAAACCGGCCTTCTCCACTGCGCCCTGCAGGGTTTCGGCACTGAGTACCAGCGCCTGCTGGTCCAGCTTGCGCTGCGAGATGCGCTCGCGCTGGGACAGCGCCTGCTCGTCGCGCTGGTGGCGGGTCTGCTCGTAGTTGCGCAGTTCGGCATCGATGCCATCCAGCAACGTGCGCGCTTCGGTCAGCACGCGATCGGCACGGACACGCTCTTCCAGCGCGTTCTGGTGCTCGGCCTGCAGCGATTCGACCGGGGTATCGCCTTCGTCCAGCTGCGAATGCAGTTCGCCCAGGCGTGCATCAAGCTGGCCGCGCTGGGTGCTCATGCGTTCCAGCGCCTGGCTCAACGACGCCACCTGGGCGCGCTGTGATTCCAGGGTCAGGGCCAACGCGTGCGACCGCTCGCGCACCGCACGGGCGGCGTCGCGGGCCAGATCACGCGCCTCGGTCAACTGACGGCGTTCGCCCTCCAGGCCCTGCCGGTTCGACTCCAGGTCACCCATGCTGTTGACCGCATTCTCCAACCGCGCACGCGCTTCACGCGCCTGCTCGCGATTGATGTCCAGGGTCTCCAGCAACTGGCTGAGCTCGCCTTCGATACGGTCGATGCGCGTACGTGCCGCCTCCACCTTGCCCTGCTGGCCCTGCAGCTGGCCGGCCAGTTCGGACACCGCGCGGTGCGCCAGGTACAGCGCACGCTGCGCATCCTCGCGCTGCTGTTCGGCGGCCAACAGGTGCTCGCGGAAACCGGCCAGCTGTTCTTCCAGTTCGGCTTCGCGCGATTGCAGCTGCTCGATCTGCTCGCGCAGTTCGTTGATTTCGCGTTCGCGCAGCAGCGCGCCCTGCTTGGCGGCGCCGGAGCGCGACACGCGCACCCAGCCTTCGCCCAGGCGTTCGCCGCCCTGGGTGATGATGGAATCGCCCTCGGGCAGGCTGGCCTGCAGTGCATTGGCTTCGGCAAGGTCACGCGCGCCGTGCAGGCGTGCAAGCAGGCGCCGGATCGGCGCCGGGCCCCGCACACGTGCAGCCAGCGAGGTCGGCGCGACCTTCAGGTCCGCACCGTCATTGGCAACCAGCGCGATGCGGCCTTCGCCCAGCTCACCCAACGCATCGACCAGGCTGGCCGGGTCGTCGACCAGCACGCCTTCGATCAATTGACCGAGCGCGCTTTCCACTGCGTTTTCCCAACCCGCATCAACATCAAGGCGCTCACCCACGCGCGCGGCCGAATCCAGCCCACGCGACTTCAGCCACGCCACCGCCGCGCCCTGCTCCTGGCCGAGTGCAGCCTGCTGCAGGGTTTCCAGCGAAGACAGGCGCCCGCGCAGGCCATTGACCTGCTTGCGCAGCTCGGCCAGCTCGTTCTGCCCGTTGCGCTGCTGCTCCTGCACGGCGGCGACACCGTGCTTGCGCTCCTCGACCTGCTCGGTCAGCTCATCCAGCGCGGTCTTCTGCGTATCGTGCTGCAGGTGCAGCTGCTCGAAGACTTCATCCAGTGCATCCACGTCCAGCCCGGCACGTTCGGCCGCCAGCGCTTCGCGGCGACGATCGGCATCAAGGATCTGCTTGTCCAGGTAGTCCACGCGGGTGCGCTCGACCTCGCCGGCGCGCGAGGCTTCCGAGCTCTGCGAGGTGTGCTGCTCCCAACGCTGCTGCCAATCGGACAACCGCGCTTCGGCCTCACGCAGGCCTTCCTGCTTGATCTCGTTTTCTTCCTGCAGCGCTTCCAGCTGCGGGGTAGCCGCATCGACCGCTTCGCGCAGCACCATCAGCTTGGCCTCGTCGCCGCTGATGTGCTGGCCCAGTTCGGCCAGTGCCTGGCGGGTTTCATCGCGCGCCTTGTGCAGGCGCTGCGACAGTTCGCGCTGGTGCTGGATCTGCTGTTCGAGGCGGGCCAGCGTGCTGCCCACCTGGTAGACCTCGGCCTGCGCGGCATTGAGCGCGTCGGCAGCCTCCTCGCGGCGCACGCGGGAAGTCTCGATCCGCGCCTCAGCGTCGCGCTGGTCGGCAATCAGCTGCTGCAGCTTGGTTTCTTCCTGCGACAGCCCTTCGCGCAGCTTGGACAGGCGACCATCCAGGCCACGGTATTCCAGCGCCTTCCACTCCGCATCCTTGACCCGGCGCTCTTCCTGCAACGCCTGGTACTGCTCGGCCTGCTTGGCCTGCCGCTTGAGGTGCTCGAGCTGCTTGGTGATTTCCTCGCGCAGGTCGCCAAGGCGGTCCAGGTTCTCGCGGGTGTGGCGGATGCGGGTCTCGGTTTCCTTGCGGCGCTCCTTGTACTTGGAGATGCCCGCGGCCTCTTCCAGGTACACGCGCAGGTCTTCCGGGCGCGCTTCGATGATCTGGCTGATCATCCCCTGCTCGATGATCGAGTAGCTGCGCGGGCCCAGGCCGGTGCCGAGGAACAGGTCGGTGATGTCGCGACGACGGCACTTGGTGCCGTTGAGGTAATAGTTGCTGCTGCCGTCGCGGCTGACGGTGCGCTTGACCGAGATCTCGTTGAACGAGGCGTACTCGCCGGAGATCGTGTGGTCGGAGTTGTCGAAGATCAGCTCGACGGTGGCCTGCGAGACCGGCTTGCGGGCATTGGAACCGGAGAAGATCACGTCGGTGAGCGAGTCACCACGCAGGCGGCTGGCCGAACTTTCGCCCATGACCCAACGCACCGCGTCGATGATGTTCGACTTGCCGCAGCCATTGGGGCCCACCACGCCGGTCATGTTGGTCGGCAGGTGCAGGGTGGTCGGATCGACGAAGGACTTGAAGCCGGACAGCTTGATCGTGGAAAGACGCATGGCGTGATTGGGTTCCGGGCAAGGGCCTTACGGCCGCCACCATAGTGGATGTCAGGTCAGCCAGCACCTCAAGCCCTTGATTTCAAAAGAATTCAACAAGGCCAAGGGTGACGCAATGGAATGAGTATAGCGGGGCCAATGTTCCACGGGCGGGATGACCGTGGGAGGAGGCTCAGCGCTCACGCCCGCTCGTGCTTCCCCGCTCTGCCGGGGGCCGCCCCGTAAACCGACCCGGGTCCAGAAAATGAGGCCAACGCATTGATCTTCATGGATTCATCCAGGCTCTGTCGGCACGGGCGCGGCAGGCCAAGCACCGGCCCGGCCGGACGGGCCGCCCCAAAACAAAACGGGCACCCTTGCGGGCGCCCGTTCTGGTGATACCAGGCCTTGCGGCGTGGGATCAGGCCTTTTCGGCTTCAACCACGACCTTGACGGTGGTCTCGACGTCCGCGTGCAGGTGCACCAGGACTTCGTACTCGCCAATGTTGCGGAAGGCGCCTTCGCCCAGGATGACTTCGCTCTTGCTCAGCGCCAGGCCGGCAGCGGTGAAGGCATCGGCGATTTCGCGCGCGCCGACCGAGCCGTACAGCTTGCCTTCGGTCGAAGCGTTGGCGGCGACGGTCACGCTCGCGCCTTCCAGCTTGGCCTTGCGGGCTTCGGCTTCAGCGTGGATGGACTGGGCCTTGGCTTCGTAATCAGCGCGCTTGGCTTCGAACTCGGCCTTGTTGCTCTCGGTGGCCGGAACGGCCTTGCCCTGCGGCACGAGGAAGTTACGGCCGTAGCCCGGCTTCACGTCGACCAGGTCGCCCAGGTTGCCGAGGTTGGTGACTTTCTGCAGGAGGATCAGCTGCATGGTATTGCTCCAGATAAGTTATTCGTTAGCGAGGCGCGGGCCCCGCAACAAAGGCTGTCCGAATAGCTGGCACAGCGGGGGCAGCGCGAAGCTGCCCCGCCGGCATCAGACGTCGTGGTTGTCGGTGTACGGAATCAGGGCCAGGAAGCGAGCGCGCTTGACGGCGGTCGCCAGCTGACGCTGGTACTTCGACTTGGTACCGGTGACGCGGCTCGGCACGATCTTGCCGTTCTCGGTCAGGTACTGGCGCAGGGTGTTGAGATCCTTGTAGTCGATCTCCTTGACACCTTCGGCCGTGAACTTGCAGAACTTGCGGCGACGGAAGAACTTGGACATGTCAGTGCTCCTTAGGCGGCCGAAGCGGCGTCGTCGCCGGCATCGTTGTCAGCGGCGGGGGTGGTTTCGCCTTCTTCGTCATCACGACGACGACGCTCACCACGCTCGGGCTTGTCGCCCTTCTCGTCCTTGCTCTTCATGATCAGCGACTGCTCGGTGTCAGCCTCGTCACGCTTGATGACCAGGTTGCGCAGGACGGCGTCGTTGAAGCGGAAGCTTTCGGTCAGCTCGGTCAGCACGGCCTGGTCGACTTCGATGTTCAGCAGCACGTAGTGCGCCTTCACCAGGTTCTGGATCGGGTACGCCAGCTGGCGGCGGCCCCAGTCTTCCAGACGGTGGATGGTGCCGTTGCCGTTCTCGACCAGCGACTTGTAGCGCTCGATCATGGCCGGGACCTGCTCGCTCTGGTCCGGGTGGACCATGAACACGATTTCGTAATGACGACTCATGTTTTTCTACCTTTCGGATGTGGCCTTGCGGCCGGACAGCCCCCCGCCGTTGATACCGCGGTGGGGCAAGGGATCCTGCCAGGGAGGCAGGAAGCCGCGCATTATGGCGCAGATGGGGCTGCCGGGCAACCGGCGAGCCGCAGAGCGACCTGAACCTGGTAGCGCCGGGCCATGCCCGGCGAACGCGGAAACCGCCCCGGGCTACCCCAGGTCCACATGCAGGCGGTGCTGGCCGCATTGCAGGCACTGGAACAGGCAGCCAACCATCTCCCCGTCACGGCTCAGGTGTTCCAGCAACCACTCGGCGTCGCGCGGGTTGACCTCGGCCACGTCCGGCCGGACCTGGTCGAGGATGGGCAGGAGGTCCTCGCTGCCGGCATAGCCGAGGAAGGCGCAGGGCCGTTCACAATGGCTCAGCCAGACCGATTGCTGCCAGGACAAGTAACCCGGGGTGCGCTCGCAGATCTCCAGCAACTGCCCGCGGGGAATGGTCGGTGGCGGATCGGCCGGGTCCGGCGACACCCCCTCGATATCGCTCCAGCCGGTGAATTCACCCTCATAACTGGCCGCTGCCCTGCCATCGGCGATACACCAGGGGCACAGGTAATCGGGACGCAGAGGTGTGTAGAACGGCCCCCGGTAACGAAGCGTCCGGGACTGACCGCAGCAGTCACAGATCCCGTCGACCTCTTCGAAGGAGAGGGCGTAGGCGTTGGGGTGATAAATGAAAAGCGGTCGTTCCATCCGTGGATCCCTTCCCTGCCGACCAAGGTCGGCATCTACCAGAGCAGGTTCCGATAGCGCCGGACCACGTCCGGCGGGCGCCAGAACCGGCCGTCAGGCCTTGTCGGCGTCGGTGGTGAAGCTCTCGCCGCAGCCGCACTCGGCGGTGGCATTCGGGTTGCTGAACGTGAAGGTCTCGCTCAGGCCGTGCTTGCCGAAGTCGATCACGGTGCCGTCCACCAGGGCCAGGCTCTTGGCGTCGACATAGATCTTTACCCCGTTCTGGTCGAACACGGTGTCGTCCGCGCGCTCCTCGCGGGCCAGGTCGGTGATGTGGCCCCAGCCCGAGCAGCCGGTCTTGGTCACGCCAAAACGCAGGCCCAGCGCGCCGGGGGTCTGGGCGACAAAGCGCTGCACGCGCTCGAAGGCAATAGGGGTCAGGCTGACAGCCATGGTGGATCACTCCAGAGGTACCGGGACATTATAGGGAGCCGATGACCGCAGAAATGCCTCGCAAGCAGAACGCTGCAACCGGTAAACTCCCGTGTTCATAGATCGAGTCGATCAGCAGAGGATTCAAGTCATGACGGTGGTCAGCGTTGAACATGCGCTTGCCGGGAAGATCCCGGAAGGTGGCGAAGTCACGGTACGCGGTTGGGTGCGCACGGTGCGCGGTTCAGCAAATCTGGCTTTCGTGAATGTGACCGACGGCTCCTGCTTCGCCCCGATCCAGGTCGTGGCCGGCGACGCGCTGGCCAACTTCGACGAGATCAAGCGCCTGACCACCGGCTGCTCGCTGGTGGCCACCGGCACGCTGGTGAAGTCGCAGGGCAAGGGCCAGTCGTTCGAGATCCAGGCCAGCGCGGTCGAGGTGGTCGGCTGGGTCGAAGACCCGCTCACCTACCCGATCCAGCCCAAGCCGATGACGCCGGAGTTCCTGCGTGAAGTGGCGCACCTGCGCCCGCGCACCAACCTGTTCGGCGCGGTCACCCGCATCCGCAATTGCCTGGCCCAGGCCGTGCACCGCTTCTTCCACGAGAACGGCTTCAACTGGATCAGCACCCCGATCATCACCACCTCCGACGCCGAAGGTGCCGGCCAGATGTTCCGCGTATCCACCCTGGACATGGTGAACCTGCCGCGTGACGCCCAGGGCGGGATCGACTTCAGCCGCGACTTCTTCGGCAAGGAAACCTTCCTGACCGTGTCCGGCCAGCTGAACGTCGAGGCCTACTGCCTGGCGCTGAGCAAGGTGTACACCTTCGGCCCGACCTTCCGCGCCGAGAACAGCCACACCACCCGCCACCTGGCGGAGTTCTGGATGATCGAGCCGGAAATCGCCTTCGCCGACCTGGCCGAAGACGCACGCCTGGCCGAGGAATTCCTGAAGTACCTGTTCCGCGCGGTGCTCAACGAGCGCGGCGACGACCTGGCCTTCATCGCCGAGCGCGTGGACAAGAACGCGATCACCAAGCTGGAAGACTTCATCAACGCGCCGTTCGAACGCATCGATTACACCGATGCGGTCAGCCTGCTGCAGAAGTCCGGAAAGAAGTTCGACTTCCCGGTCGAATGGGGCCTGGACCTGCAGACCGAGCACGAGCGCTGGCTGACCGAGGAACACGTCGGTCGCCCGGTGGTGGTGACCAACTACCCCGAGCACATCAAGGCCTTCTACATGCGCCTGAACGATGACGGCAAGACCGTCGCGGCGATGGACGTGCTGGCCCCGGGCATCGGCGAGATCATCGGTGGCAGCCAGCGCGAAGAGCGCCTGGACGTGCTGGATGCACGCATGGCGCAGTTCGGCCTGGATCGCGAGCACTACAGCTGGTACCGCGATTTCCGCCGCTACGGCTCGGTACCGCACGCCGGCTTCGGCCTGGGCTTCGAGCGCCTGGTGGTGTACGTCTGCGGTCTGTCCAACATCCGCGATGCGATCCCCTACCCGCGCGCCCCGGGCAGCGCGGACTTCTAAGCCCACACGCACGACCACGGAGGTACTGCCCCCATGACCCTGTTCTTCGCCCTGTGTTTCGTCGGCGTTGCAGTGGCCGGGTTCAGTGCCTTCGTGATTTTCTGGCCGCTGACCCTGGTGCATGTGCGCGATCGCCATCCGGCGCTGGCGCAGCGCTTCGGCAGTGGCGCCTTCCTCAAGCCCGATGCGCTGGGCTGGCTGCTGCGGCGCGAATACCGCACCCAGCCGGACCGCTCGCTGTCCGGGCTGGCGACGCCCGCCTGGGTATCGCTGCTGACCCTGCTGGCCGGACTGGGCATGGCTGCCCTGCTCTGGCTGGCCTCGCTCTGGTAAGACACACATGAACGACCTTTCCCACGTCCGCGACAGCTGGTGGCTGGCCAGCCTCGGCAACACCCTGATCTGGGCGCGCCTGCGCATCCGCGAGGCCGGCACTGCCGAAGTGCTGGACAGCGATGGCAATACGCTGAGCTACGACAGCGAAGACACTGCACGCTCGCAGCTGTTCGATGCCGAGTTCGTCGAGTACGACGGCCTGGATGAAGAAGATGCGCTGGTGCGCGGTTTCTCGCTGCATGAAGTGCAGCCACCGCAGGCAGGCAGCGACGAAGGCCTGCGCGGGCGCATGGTGCAGTCGCTCGGCAGCCGCGCCTGAGGCCAACCGATGTTCACCCCGCGCGCTTTCGCCGAGACCGACCTGCTGTGGCTGGATCGCCTGCTGGCGCGTGATCCATTCGTCACCGTGCTGACCGCCGGTGGCGATGGCCTGCCGGAACTGACCCGGCTGCCGGTGCTGTACCAGCGCGACGGCGACCACATCGAGCTGCGCGGCCACTGGGCCCGTGCCAACCCGCAGGCACGTCACAGCGGTGCGGCCAAGGTGTTGGTGGACGGGCCGCACGGCTATGTATCGGCCAGCTGGTACCCGGACAAGGAGCCGATGGCACGGGTGCCCACCTGGAACTACGCCGTCGCCGAGCTGCGCGGCCAGTTGCAGCCCTTCGACGGTACCGATGCCCTGGCCCAGCTGGTCAGCGATACCGGCGACCACTTCGAAGCCAGCGTCGGCCAGGACTGGCGGTTCGAACCCGAGCGTGACGACCACCGCCGCCAGCTGCGCGGCATCGTCGGCTTCCGTTTTACCGTCGAACAGGTGCAGCTGACGCTGAAGCTGAGCCAGAACCACCCCGAGGCCAACCAGCAGGCGGTGATGGCCGAACTGGAACGCCTGGACAATCCCCATTCCACCGAACTGGCGCAGTGGATGCGCCGGTATCGCGACGAAGCCGCCGCAGGCAGCTGAGCGCTCTGTTTCCCGCGACGACGCGACCAGAACGGCCGCGCCTTGCCCCCACCCGACGTCAGGGACCCCGAACATGAAAGACATCCACAAGCTGCTGCAGAACAACCGCGAATGGGCTGACCGGATCGAGAAGGAAGATCCTGACTTCTTCCATCAGCTGGCCAAGCAGCAGCATCCGGAATACCTGTGGATCGGCTGTTCCGATTCGCGCGTGCCGGCCAACCAGATCATCGGCATGGCCCCGGGTGAGGTGTTCGTGCATCGCAACGTGGCCAATGTGGTGGTGCATACCGACCTGAACTGCCTCAGCGTGATCCAGTACGCCGTGGACCAGCTGAAGGTGAAGCACATCCTGATCGTTGGCCATTACGGCTGCGGCGGCGTGCACGCCAGCCTGAACAACACGCGGGTGGGCCTGGCCGACAACTGGCTGCGCCATGTCGGTGACGTGGCGCAGAAGCACGCCGTGATCATGGATGCGATCGAGGAGCCGGAGCTGAAGCATGCCCGCCTGTGCGAACTGAACGTGATCGAGCAGGTGGTCAACGCCTGCCGCTCGACGATCGTGCAGGACGCCTGGGCCCGCGGCCAGAAGCTGATGGTGCACGGCTGGGTGTACAGCCTGAAGGACGGCCGCGTGCGCGAAATGGGCATCGACGTGGGCGCACCGGAAGAACTGCAGCCGGCCTACGAGAAGGCCCTGTCCTACGTTCCGCGCCGCGGCCGGCGCGACTGACCCTCCCTTACGGACACCCCCATGCTTGCCTCCCCCATCAACCTGCTGGGCTGGATCGAGGAAAACCGGCATCTGTTGAAGCCGCCGGTCGGCAACAAGATGATCGACAACGGTGATTTCATCGTGATGGTGGTCGGCGGGCCGAACAGCCGCACCGATTTCCACTACGACGAAGGCCCGGAGTGGTTCTACCAGCTGGAAGGCGAGATGGTGCTGAAGGTGCAGGAGGATGGCGCGGTGCGCGATATCCCGATCCGTGCCGGCGAAATCTTCCTGCTGCCGGGCAAGGTGCCGCACTCACCGCGGCGCCCGCCCGGTGGCATCGGCCTGGTGGTCGAGCGCAAGCGCCTGCCGCATGAACGCGATGGCGTGATCTGGCATTGCGAGCGCTGCAACCACAAGCTGCACGAAGAGTACTTCACGCTGCAGAACATCGAGACCGACCTGCCGAAGGTGTTCGCGCACTACCAGGCCAGCCTGGAACTGCGCACTTGCAGCGCGTGCGGCCATGTGGATCCGTTGCCGGCGCCAGTGGCGGCCTGACGGCGCTCCGCCCCCGGTAGATGCCCACCTTGGTGGGCGCTTGTTCGCACGTGCGCCAACCAAGGTTGGCCACTACCGGATCATGCGGCGCTGGCGCTGGGTGCGCAGCTACCGGGTGATGCCCCAGGCGCTACACTGGCAACCCCGTTGCAGCCTGTTGCCCGACCATGTCCGACCTGCTCAGCCGCACCCACGCCATTGCCCTTGATGCCGCCGATCCGCTGCGGCCGCTGCGGCAGGAATTCCTGATTCCGCGCCATGGTGGCGGTGAGCAGACCTACTTCGTCGGCAACTCGTTGGGCCTGCAGCCGCGCGGTGCGCAGGCTGCGGTGCAGGAAGTGATGAAGCAGTGGGGCGAACTGGCGGTGGAAGGCCACTTCACCGGGCCGACTCAATGGCTGTCATACCACCGCCTGGTCAGCGCACAGCTGGCCCGCGTGGTCGGTGCGCTGCCAAGCGAAGTGGTGGCAATGAACACGCTGAGCGTGA
This sequence comes from Stenotrophomonas sp. 2694, assembly GCF_040548715.1. Classification (NCBI taxonomy): domain Bacteria; kingdom Pseudomonadati; phylum Pseudomonadota; class Gammaproteobacteria; order Lysobacterales; family Lysobacteraceae; genus Stenotrophomonas; species Stenotrophomonas sp. 2694. Next base: position 39,909 of record NZ_JBEPSG010000007.1, on the reverse strand, counting down.
ACCTGCACCTGATGATGGTCAGCTTCTACCGGCCCACGGCCGAACGCCCGGTGATCCTGATGGAAGCCGGCGCGTTCCCGACCGACCGCCACGCGGTGGAAGCACAGATCCGCTTCCATGGCTTCGACCCGGCCGACTGCCTGGTGGAAGTGCAGCCGGATGAAGCCAACGGCACGATCTCGATGGCTGCGATCGAGCGTGCGATCGCCACGCACGGTCCGCGCCTGGCGCTGGTGCTGTGGCCCGGCGTGCAATACCGCAGCGGCCAGGCCTTCGACCTCGATGCGATCACCCGCGCCGCACGCCTGCAGGGTGCGCGCATCGGCTTCGACCTGGCGCACTCGGTCGGCAACCTGCCGCTGCGCCTGCATGACATCGCGCCGGATTTTGCCGTGTGGTGCCACTACAAGTACCTCAACAGCGGCCCCGGCGCAGTGGCCGGTGCCTTCGTGCACGAGCGCCATCATCGCGACACCACGCTGCCGCGCTTTGCCGGCTGGTGGGGCCACGACGAAGCCACCCGCTTCCAGATGGCACCGCAGTTCACGCCGGCGGTGGGTGCCGAGGGCTGGCAGCTGAGCAACCCGCCGATCCTCGGCCTGGCGCCACTGCGGGCATCGCTGGACCTGTTTGAACGCGCCGGCATGGAATCGCTGCGCAGCAAGTCGCTGGCACTGACCGGCATGCTCGACGCACTGGTACGCGCGCGCCTGCCGCAGGTGCTGGAGATCGTCACCCCGGCCGAGCCGGAGCGCCGCGGCTGCCAGCTGTCGCTGCGGGTGATCGGCGGCCGCGAGCGCGGACGCGCCCTGTTCGAACACCTGCGCGCCATCGGCGTGCTGGGTGACTGGCGCGAACCGGACGTGATCCGCATCTCGCCCACCCCGCTCTACAACCGCTACCTCGACGTGCACCACTTCGTCGAGGAAGTGGAAGCCTGGGCTGGCCTGTAAGCCGCCCTCCCCTACTGCTGGACAGTTCGTTGATCGCACATGCATCCCGCTCGCTGAGCATTGTCGGCGCCGGCCTGGCCGGATCCCTGCTGGCCATCCTGCTGTCACGGCAGGGCTGGCGCATCACCCTGTACGAACGCCGTGGCGATCCGCGCATCGCCGATTACGAAAGCGGCCGTTCGATCAACCTGGCCCTGGCCGAGCGCGGGCGCAACGCGTTGCGCCAGGCCGGCGTGGAAGACGAAGTGATGGCGCGGGCGGTGATGATGCGCGGGCGCATGGTGCATCCGCGCGAGGGCGAGCCGCAGCTGCAGCGTTACGGTCGCGACGACAGCGAAGTGATCTGGTCGATCCATCGCAGCGACCTGAATACCACGCTGCTGGAACTGGCCGAGCAGGCCGGCGCCACCGTGCATTTCCACCGCCGCCTGCACACCGTCGATTTCGATGCAGGCTACGCACGCTTCATCGATGATCGTGACGACAGCCCGCACGATATCCGCTTCGATACGCTGGTGGGTGCCGACGGCGCCGGCTCGGCGCTGCGTGCGGCGATGAACCGGCGCGAACCGCTGGGCGAGGACATTGCCTTCCTCGACCATTCCTACAAGGAACTGGAAATTCCGCCGAGCGACGATGGCGGCTTCCGCATCGAGCGCAATGCCCTGCATATCTGGCCGCGTGGCCACTACATGTGCATCGCCCTGCCCAACCACGAGGGCACCTTCACCGTCACCCTGTTCCTGCCCAACGATGGCGATCCGAGCTTCGCTACGGTCACCACCGGCGCCCAGGCCGAAGCGCTGTTCGCGCGTGAGTTCGCCGATACCCTGCCGCTGATTCCCAACCTGCGTGCAGACTGGGAGCAGCATCCGCCCGGCCTGCTCGGCACCCTCACCCTGCAACGCTGGCACCAGCAGGCACGTGCCGTGCTGATCGGTGACGCCGCGCATGCGATGGTGCCGTTCCACGGCCAGGGCATGAACTGCGCGTTCGAGGACTGCGTGGCGCTGGCCCGCCATCTGATGGAGGCGGACGACCTGCAGAGTGCGTTCGCCGCATTCGAGGCCGAGCGCAAGCCGAACGCGCGTGCGATCCAGCAGATGGCGCTGGAAAACTATCTGGAGATGCGTGACAGGGTGGCTGATCCGGCCTTCCTGCTGCAGCGTGAGCTGGAACAGGAACTGCAGCGGCGCTGGCCCACGCGTTTCGTCCCGCACTACACGATGGTGACGTTCCTGCACACGCCCTATGCCGAGGCACTGCGCCGCACCGACCTCCAGCGCGCGATGCTGATCGCCGCCACCGCAGGCCACGACACCCTGGACAACATCGACTGGAACGCACTGCAGGCGCAGATCCATGCGCAGCTGCCGGTGCTGGAGGGCGCGCACTGATGGCTGACAGCTTCCTGTTCTACGACCTGGAAACCTTCGGCCAGGATCCACGTCGTACCCGTATCTCCCAGTACGCGGCAATCCGTACCGACAGCGACCTCAATGAGATCGACACGCCGGTCAGCTTCTTCGTTCGCCCGGCCGATGATCTGCTGCCCTCGCCGATGGCGACGATGGTCACCGGCATCACTCCGCAGCAGGCGCTGGCTGAAGGCATCAGCGAAGCCGAGGCGTTCGATCGCATCAACGAGCAGCTCTCGCGTCCCGGTACCTGCGCACTGGGCTACAACACCCTGCGCTTCGACGACGAGTTCATCCGCTACGGCCTGTTCCGCAACTTCCACGACCCGTACGAACGCGAGTGGCGCAACGGCAACTCGCGCTGGGACCTGCTGGACATGCTGCGGCTGATGCATGCCATCCGCCCGGACGGCATCCACTGGCCCAAGCGCGAGGACGGCGCCACCTCGTTCAAGCTGGAGCATCTGGCCGAGGCCAACGGCGTGCGCGAGGGCGATGCCCACGAAGCGCTGTCGGACGTGCGCGCGACGATCGGCATGGCGCGCCTGTTCAAGCAGTCGCAGCCGCGCCTGTGGGACTACGCGCTGAAGCTGCGCGACAAGCGTTTCGTCGGCAGCCTGCTCGACATCACTGCATTGAAGCCGGTGCTGCATATCTCGATGCGCTACCCGGCCAGCCGCCTGTGCGCGGCACCGGTGTTGCCGCTGGCGGTACATCCGACCATCAACAACCGGGTGATCGTGTTCGATCTCGACGGCGACATCGGTGACCTGCTGGAACTGCCCGCCGAAGTGATCGCCCAGCGCCTGTACCTGCGCGCCAGCGAACTGCCCGAAGGCGTGGCCCGGGTGCCGTTGAAGGAAGTGCACCTGAACAAGGTGCCGGCGCTGGTGGCCTGGAACCACCTGCGCGCTGATGACCACGCACGACTCGGGCTGGACGTGGCGGCGATCGAAGCCAAGGCCGAACGCCTGCGCGCGTTCGCGCCGCAGTTGGCCGAGAAGGCGCGCCAGGTCTACAACCAGCCGCGCGCGGCGAGCGTTTCCGATGTGGATGCATCGCTGTACGACGGCTTCCTCGGCGCCGGCGACAAGCCGCTGCTGGCACTGGCACGGACCACGCCCGCCGAGCAGCTGGCCGCACTGGAAGGTCGCTTCCGCGATCCGCGCCTGCCGGAACTGCTGTTCCGCTATCGCGCCCGCAATCATCCCGACAGCCTCGCACCGGAAGAACGCGAGCGCTGGAAAGCCTATCGCCGCCAGCGCCTGTTCGGCGAGGAAGGCATGGGCGAACTCAACCTGGCCCAGTTCCAGCAGCAGCTCGACGCGCTGGCAGCCGAGGCGCCCGACGATGCCCGCCGCGCCGCGCTGCTGCAATCGCTGCGTGACTGGGGCCAGCACCTGCAGGAGGACCTGTGAGCACCTATTTTTCCGATGCCAGTTTCAAGTTCCTGCGCAGCCTGGCGCTGCACAACGACAAGACCTGGTTCAACGACCATCGCCAGCAGTACGAAGACCACGTGCGGCAGCCGTTCCTGCGCCTGCTGGGCGACCTGCAGCCGGCCCTGGCCGAGGTCAGCGGACACTTCCGCGCAGACACGCGTGGCGTGGGCGGCTCGTTGTTCCGCATCTACCGCGACGCGCGGTTCTCCAACGATAAATCGCCGTACAAGACCTGGCAGGGCGCGCGCCTGTTCCATGAGCGCCGCCGTGAAGTGGCCGCACCCTCGTTCTACGTGCACCTGCAACCGGGCGAGAGCTTCGTCGGCGCCGGGCTGTGGCATCCCGAACCGGAAACCCAGCGCCGCGTCCGCCACTTCATCCTCGACAACCCGGGCAGCTGGAAGGCAGCTGCGCACGCACCGGCGCTGCGCAGGCGTTTCGACTTCGAGGAAACCGAGAAGCTGGTGCGCCCACCGCGCGGCTTCCCGGCCGACTTCGAGTTCATCGATGACCTCAAGCACCGCAACTGGGTGATGTGGCGTTCGCTGGACGATGCCACGATGACCGGCCCGCGCCTGCTGTCCACGCTCGGCAAGGACCTGGCGGCGCTCGGCCCGTTCGTGGATTACCTGTGCGCTGCGCTGGATCTGGAGTTCTGATGGCACTGGCGCGACAACGCCGCACGCTGGGCCGCACGAACCTGGCCGTTTCGCCGATCGGTCTGGGCTGTTCCGGTTTCTGGGGACACCACCGTTTCCCCGAGGCAGCGGCGGCCGAGGTGGTCGAGCACGCCCTGGCGCATGGCGTGAACCTGCTCGATACGGGCCATAACTACTCGGGCTTCCACGCCGAACCACGTCTGGGCCGGATCCTGCGTCCCCTGCTCGCGCGCTACCCGCGGCATTCACTGGTCATCTCCAGCAAGGGCGGCACGCTGACCGGCCAGGCCGGCATCAGCGGCGCCGAGCAGCGCAACTTCTCGGCCGCAGCGATCACCACCAGTTGCGAAGCCTCGCTGCGCAATCTCGGCCTGGACTACCTCGATATCTACCAGTTGCACGGCGCCAGCGAGCACGACATCAACGATGACCTGCTGGCCGCCCTGCAGCGCCTGCGGCAACGCGGCCTGATCCGACACACTGGCATCAATACGCATTCCGCATCGACATTGCGCTGGATGATCGCCAATCCGACGCTCTTCGACGTGGTTCTACTGGACTACAGCGCTCTCCAGCAGGACCGCGAGCCTCTGATCGACCAGCTGCAGGCAGCCGGCATCGGTGTGCTGGCTGGCACGGTACTGGCACAGGGCCATCTGCTGCCCGCGCGACCACGGCTGCCGCGCCTGGCCGACGCCTGGTACCTGGCCCGCGCCTGGCTCAAGCCGAGCAGCCGGCAATTGATGCGCAGCGCACGCCAGATGCGCAGGGCTGTCGCCGCCATCCACAGCCAGCGTCCCGCCCAGACCGCCTTCGCCTATGCACTGGGCCACCCTGGCGTGGCCAGCGGCATTCTCGGCACCACCCGCACCCAGAGCCTGGACGAAGTGCTGGCGACGCGACTGGACGCATTGACCGTAGCAGAGCGCCAGCTGCTGATCGACGCATTCGGAGATGGCCGCGGCTCGCCCAGTCATTGAGCCTTCACCCCTTACTGCGGCGGTTGCGGCAGTCTGGGCCTCATGAAGAAACTTACTGCACTCGCAATCCTGCTGGTCATGGCCTTGGCGGCCTGGTGGTTCGGCGGCCCCTACCTGACCGTGCATGGCCTGTCCAAGGCCATCGAACAACGGGACACCGCCCGTCTGGAGCGCTACGTGGATTTCCCACGCGTGCGCAGCAGCCTGCGCGCCCAGCTCAATGACTACCTGGTACGCCAGGCCGGTCCCGAGGTGGCTGCCAGTCCCTTCGGTGCCCTGCTGTACGGGCTGGGTGATCAGTTGGGTGGCGCCGCAGTGGACACGATGGTCACCCCCACCGGCATCGGTGCGATGTTGCAGGGCCACGTCCTGTGGAAGCGCGGCCGCAACGAACTGCAGGGCGGCGAGGCCTTGGGTGCAACCGAGCCGGCGCGACCGCTGAAGAACGCCGAACACCACTTCGAAGCCCTGGACCGCTTCGTGGTCGACGTCGATCGCGGCCCCGGCCAGCCTCCGTTGAAGGTAGTGCTGGAACCGCAGGGCCTGCGCTGGAAGGTGGTGGACCTGCAGCTGGGGATGTCAGGCAGCCCGTAACCGGTAGCGCCGGGCCATGCCCGGCGTTTCCATGGGCGCCGCTGCGCTCGCCGGGCATGGCCCGGCGCTGCCACCTCACCCTTCGTTGGCGACACCATGCGGCACGTGGCCGGCGGCTACGTGTTCACGCGCACTGTCGATGTTGTGCTGCGAATCGTCAAAGAAGATGTCGGCACCGAATGCCTGCAGGAACGGGCCCTTGTGCCGCCCCCCAAGGAACAGCGCCTCGTCCAGGCGCACGCCCCATTCGCGCAGGGTACGGATCACCCGCTCATGCGCCGGTGCAGAACGTGCGGTCACCAGCGCCGTGCGGATGGGCGCGCTGTCGCCGGCCGGGAACACTTCCTGCAGCGTGTGCAGCGCAGAGAGGAAACCGCGGAATGGACCGCCACTGAGTGGCTCGCGTGCACGCTCGCGTTCGTGCCGGCCAAAGGCTTCCACGCCCTGCTCGCGCGAAATGCGCTCGCTCTCGTCCCCGAAGATCACCGCATCACCATCGAAGGCGATGCGCAGCTGCCCGGCCGGGCGGGTGATGTCGATCTGGTCGGCGGCAGCGGCAGCGGTCTCGCCCGGTGGCTTGGGCAGGATGGTGGCCGCAGCGATGCCATGGCGAAGCGCGCTGCGCACCGATTCCGGATTGGCCGACAGGAACAGGTCGGTGCCGAACGGCTTCACGTACGGCCAGGTCGGCTCACCGGCGGTGAAGGTCGCGCGGATGATGCCCAGCCCGTAGTGCTGGATGGAATTGAAGATGCGCAGGCCGGTATCGGCCGAGTTGCGTGACAGCAGGATCACTTCCACGCGCGGGTTCTCGGGGCTGGCGCCCTGGTTCAGCGCCAACAGCTTGCGCACCACCGGGAAGGCCACGCCCGGCCCGAGGATGTCGTCCTCGTGCTGGCGCTGGTACTCGGCATAGGCGGCCACGCCATCGCTCTCGAACAGCGCATGGCTTTCTTCCAGGTCGAACAGCGCACGCGAGGTCACCGCGACGGTCAGCAAACGGGGGGAGTTGTCGCCCATCGGTGGGGTCCTTCAAGCGGTCGGCAGTGCCGGCCGCCTATTGTCGTCAAAAAACGAACTGTTCGCTCAGGATCCGGTCTTCGAGGTTGTGCTCCGGGTCGAACAGCAGGGTCACCCGGTGCTCGCGCGACTCACGGATCGTCACCTCGACCACATCGCGGGTCTCGTGCGAATCGGCGGTGACGCTGACCGGACGCTTGTAGGGATCGAGCACGCGGAAGCGCACTTCGGTGTCGGCCTTGAGGATGGCGCCGCGCCAGCGCCGCGGGCGATACGGGGCCAGCGGCGTCAGGGCGATGGTGTGCGAGCCCAACGGCAGTACCGGCCCATGTGCGGAATAGTTGTAGGCGGTGCTTCCGGCCGGGGTGGCCACCAGCACGCCATCGCCGATCAGTTCGCCCACCCGCTCCTGGCCATTGAGGTCGATACCGATATGCGCCGCCTGCCGGGTCTGGCGCAGCAGCGAGACGTCGTTGTAGGCCAGCGACCCGGTGGTGGTACCCGATTCGGTCAGCGCCATCATTTCCAGCGGGCGCAGGTGGGCCGGCTCGGCACGGGCGATACGCGCATGCACGTCGTCGTCGCCGCGGTACTGGTTCATCAGGAAACCCACCGTGCCCAGCTTCATCCCGAATACCGGCCTGCCCAGGTGTCCGTGACGATGCAGGGTCTGCAGCATGAAGCCATCGCCGCCGAGCGGGCACAGCACGTCGGCCTGGTCCGGGGCGTGGTCGCCATAGCGCGATACCATCGCCGCACGGGCCATCTGTGCAGGTTCGGTGGTACTGGCCAGGAAAGCGATGCGGGGGGTGTCGCTCATCGGTGGATCCGGGGGAAGGCTCGGTGGAGAGCATAACCGAGCGCCGCTGCGCTCGCCGGGCATGGCCCGGCGCTACCTGCTCCGCCGTACATCGGTAGCGCCGGGCCATGCCCGGCGGTCGTCCGCAAGAAAAAGCGGCCCCGCTTTCGCGGGGCCGTTCCGGTTCACGCATGCTAGGCGTGGCCTGGCACTACATCACTTACGCGCCGTGGGCAGCGAGCTGACCCAGGCGCTGCACCGCGACCGAAACGGTCGGGTAGTCGAGGGTCTTCTGCTCGGCCAGTTCGGCCAGCATCGCCAGCGTGAAGCGCAGGCTGCTGTCGTCTCGACCGATCCACGCGGCCACCTTGGCTTCAGCGGTGCTGCCCTTGGTGGCCAGCACCTGGCCGGCCAGGCTGCGGTGGTGTGCGGCCAGTTCGTCGCGCAGCACGCCACGTGCCACCGCGTGCCAGCGGCCGTTGACCTCCAGCGCGTCGATCTGCTCGAACAGCCACGGCAGCTGCAGGGCGTCGCCCAGGCGGAAGTGGATCTTGGAGACATCCACCGGCTTCAGCTTGCGGGTACGGGCCAGTTCGATGATGTCGAACGCCGGTTCCAGGAAGTGCAGTTCGGCCAGCTGCTGTGCCAGCGCCGACGGCAGGCCCTTTTCCTTCCACTCGGCCACCAGGGCTTCGTAGGTCGGACGCTGCGAATCCGGCAGCACACCCGAAGCAACACGGATGTCGTTGAACGGACCCTGGTAGCGGTTGACCGCCTCGGTGATGCCCGGCATCGGGCCCGGGCGCGACAGCAGCCAGCGTACGAACGAACGCTGCAGCTTCCAGATCACTTCCAGCGCGTCGATCTGCACCGACTCCGGCAGCGTGCCATCAAGAGCGTCGATCTGTGCCCACAGCGCGCGTGCGTCCAGCGTTTCGCGGCTGATGGTGTAGGCCTTGGCTACCTCGGCAATGGAGCGGCCGGTGTCTTCCTGCATGCGCATCAGGAAGGTGGCGCCCATGCGGTTGATGGTCTGGTTGGTCACAGCCGTGGCGATGATTTCGCGCTTCAGGCGGTGACGCTCCATCGCGTCGGCGTACTTCTTCTGCAGCGGCGTCGGGAAGTAGCGCTGCAGTTCCTTGGACAGGTACGGATCTTCCGGGATGTCCGAATCCAGCAGCTGCGCGAACGCCACCAGCTTGGAGTAGGACAGCAGCACCGACAGTTCCGGACGGGTCAGGCCCTGGCCGCGTGCCTTGCGCTGGGACAGCTCGGCATCGGACGGCAGGAACTCGATCTGGCGATCCAGCAGGCCCTGCTGTTCCAGGGTACGGATGAAGTGCTGCTTGGACCCCAGGCGCTTGACCGCCATCCGCTCCATCAGGCTCAGCGCCTGGTTCTGGCGGTAGTTGTCGTTGAGCACCAGCGCGGCGACTTCGTCGGTCATCGACGCCAGCAGCTTGTTGCGCTGCTCGACGGTCAGCTTCTTGGCCCGCACCACATCGTTGAGCAGGATCTTGATGTTGACTTCGTGGTCGGAGGTATCCACACCGGCCGAGTTGTCGATGAAGTCGGTGTTGAGCAGCACGCCGGCCTGGGCAGCTTCGATGCGGCCCAGCTGGGTCATGCCCAGGTTGCCGCCCTCGCCCACCACCTTGCAGCGCAGCTCGCCACCATTCACGCGCAGGGCGTTGTTGGCGCGGTCGCCGACATCGCTGTGCTGCTCGCTGGCAGCCTTGACGTAGGTACCGATGCCGCCGTTCCACAGCAGGTCGACCGGTGCCTTCAGGATCGCGCTCATCAGATCGTTCGGCGACAGCGCCTTGACGTTCTCGTCCAGGCCCAGCGCTTCACGCACCTGCGGGGTGATCTCGATCGACTTCAGGCTGCGCGGATACACGCCGCCGCCCTTGCTGATCAGCTTGGCATCGTAGTCCGCCCAGCTCGAACGCGGCACGGTGAACAGACGCTCACGTTCGACGAACGTGGTCGCTGCATCCGGGTTCGGGTCCAGGAAGATGTGGCGGTGGTCGAACGCAGCGACCAGGCGGATGTGGCGCGACAGCAGCATGCCGTTGCCGAACACGTCGCCGGACATGTCGCCGACGCCAACCGCGGTGAAGTCCTGGGTCTGGCTGTCACGGCCCAGTGCACGGAAGTGGCGCTTGACCGACTCCCATGCGCCGCGCGCGGTGATGCCCATGCCCTTGTGGTCGTAACCGACCGAACCGCCGGAGGCGAACGCATCGCCCATCCAGAAGCCGTGCGCGATGGCCAGGCCGTTGGCGATGTCGGAGAAGGTCGCGGTGCCCTTGTCGGCGGCCACCACCAGGTACGGATCGTCCATGTCATGGCGCACGACATCCACCGGCGGCACGATCTTGTTGTTGACGATGTTGTCGGTGATGTCCAGCAGGCCCTGGATGAACAGCTTGTAGCAGGCCACGCCGTTGGCGAAGATCGCATCGCGATCGCCGTTCACCGGCGGCATCTTGGCGAAGAAGCCGCCCTTCGCGCCGACCGGCACGATGACGGTGTTCTTGACCATCTGCGCCTTGACCAGGCCCAGCACTTCGGTACGGAAGTCTTCGCGGCGATCCGACCAGCGCAGGCCGCCACGGGCGACGGCACCGAAGCGCAGGTGGGTACCTTCCACGCGCGGGCCATACACGAAGATTTCGCGGTACGGGCGCGGCTTGGGCAGGTCCGGCACCAGGGCCGAATCGAACTTGAAGCTGATGACATGGCCGTGCTGGCCATTGGCATCGGTCTGGTAGTAGCTGGTGCGCAGGGTCGCATCGATCACGCCCATGAAGGAACGCAGGATGCGGTCCTCGTCCAGGCTCGACACGCGGTCCATCAGCTTCAGCAGCGCTTCGCGCGCGGCCTGCATCTGCGCATCGCGGTCACCCTTGCGGGCGTCGACCACGGTCTTGAGCACCTTCAGGGTGGCCTCGTCGCCGGCAGCCAGCACCTCGAGGTGGGCCTTCAGCTGCGCCTGGCCGGCGGCGATGTCTTCCTTGCTTTCATGGCCGGTGGCCGGATCGAAGCGGGCTTCGAACAGTTCCACCAGCAGGCGTGCCAGCAACGGGTAGCGGGTGAAGGTGCCTTCGACGTAAGCCTGCGAGAACGGCACGCCGGTCTGCAGCAGGTACTTGCAGTAGCCACGCAGCATGGCGACCTGGCGCCAGTGCAGGCCGGCAGCCAGCACCAGGCGGTTGAAGCCATCGTTCTCGGCATCGCCGTGCCAGACGCGGGCAAAGGTCTCACCGAAGGCTTCATCGACGCTGGCCGCATCGATCGCACCAGCGGTCGACTCGACCTCGAAGTCCTGCACGTACACCGGCGCGTTGTCCACCGACAGGCGGTACGGACGCTCGGCGATCACGCGCAGGCCCATGTTTTCCATCATCGGCAGCGCGTCCGACAGCGGGATGTCATCCAGCTGGCGATACAGCTTCAGGCGCAGGCCATCGCCGGATTCGCGCGGCACGGCCTGCAGGCTCAGGCGCAGGTCGTCCGGACCGGTCAGCGCATCCAGCTGGCTGACATCGTTGGCGGCAACGGCGGTGCTGTTGTCTTCGATGTAACCGGCCGGCAGCGCCTTGCCGATACGCGCAGCAATGCGCAGGCCTTCGGCTTCGCCATGGCGGGTGACCAGCGCTTCGCGCAGGTCGTCCTGCCAGTTGCGCAGCACCTGGGCCAGCTTCTGCTCCAGTTCCGCGGTATCGACGTCAAGCATTTCGCCCGGCTTCGGACGCACGATCAGGTGCACCTGGGCCAGCGGCGATTCACCCAGCACCACCGAGCTGTCCACGTACTCGCCGTGCAGCGCTTCCTTGAGCATCGCTTCGATGCGCAGGCGCACGTCGGTGTTGAAACGCTCGCGCGGCAGGTAGACCAGCGCGGAAATGAAACGGCTGTACTTGTCGCGACGCAGGAACAGGCGGCTGCGCACACGCTCCTGCAGTCCCAGCACGCCCATCGCGGTGCGGAACAGTTCGTCTTCGCTGGACTGGAACAGCTCTTCGCGCGGCAGGGTTTCCAGGATATGGCGCAGGGCCTTGCCGCTATGGCTGGAGCCGGCCAGGCCGGACTGCTTCATCACGTGTTCGTAGCGCTGGCGCACCAGCGGGATTTCCCACGGGCGGCGGTTGTAGGCGCTGGAGGTGAACAGGCCGAGGAAGCGCTGTTCGCCGATGATCTTGCCCTTGGCGTCGAATTCCAGCACGCCGATGTAATCCATGTAACCGGCACGATGCACGCGCGAACGGGCATTGGTCTTGGTCAGGATCAGCGCGTCCTTCAGCCCGGACGTGGTGTTCAGGCCCTGCGCGGCCAGGGTCTTGACCGGACGTGCAGCGGACTTGTCCTTGCCGCGCATCAGGCCCAGGCCGGTGTCGTTCAGCGGCGCCAGCACGTCTTCCTTGCCCTGCTTCTCGACGCGGTACTCGCGGTAGCCGAAGAAGGTGAAGTGGTTGTCGGCGGCCCAGCGCAGGAATTCCTGTGCTTCCTTGCGCGAGGCAGCGTCGACCGGCAGCTGGCGGCTGCCAAGGTCGTCGGCCAGCGCCAGCGCCTTGTCCTGCATCGGCTGCCAGTCGCGCACGATGGCGCGCACTTCATCCAGCGCCTTGTTGATGGCCTGCTCGATGTCTGCCATGGCTTCGGCCGGCTGGCGGTCGATCTCCAGCAGCATCACCGATTCCAGCTGGCCCTCGCCGACCTTGGTCAGCTTGCCGGCCTTGTCACGGGTGAAATGCAGCACCGGGTGGCCCAGCACATGCACGCCAACGCCATGCTCGGCCAGCGACATGGTCACGGTGTCGACCAGGAACGGCATGTCGTCGTTGATGATCTGCAGCACGGTGTGCGGCGATTCCCAACCGTTGGCCTTCGCCGTCGGATTGAACACGCGGACATTGGCCTTGCCGGCCTTGCGGGCACGGGCGAATTCCAGCGTTTCGGCTGCGAGCGCGGCCCACTCCTCAGCGCTGTGATGGGGGAACTCGTCGGCCTCCATGCGCTTGTAGAAATCGGCTGCGAATGCCACTGCCTCGGCCTGGGCGGCCGCGGGGTAACGCTTGCGCAAGGCCGTGTACACCGGCTCCAGGGAGAAACCAGCGGTCACTGCGACCTCCGACTCAACTGGTCTGCTTTTGTTTTTCACGGTCTTGGCTGCGGTTTTTTGCGGTTTCATGGCAGAGCGGCGCGCTTGCTCAGTTGGGAAAATGAAATTGTAGCCCTACCGCACGAAAAGGCCTTGCTGCAGGACGGAATAACCAGATTCGGGTTTGCTGCGGTTTAGACGCCCTATTCAGTTCGCACCGGTATGGGCATCGCAGTGGCGCAGCGTTGCCGACAGGATCGGCAAAACGTGTTACCGGAAGACACATGCGGCAACATCGGCGCGATTCCACAATCCTGAACTGGACGGTATAGTCCACCGCGTGAATCCGGCCTACCTTCCTGTCGCCCTCGACGCGCGTGATGAGCGCGTGTTCGACGCCGTGCGCGAACTGCTTGCCCGACAGGGCATGCAGATGAGCATGGACGCGGTCGCCCAGCATGCAGGCTGCTCGAAGCAGACCCTGTACTCGCGCTACGGCAACAAGCAGGCCCTGCTGCGGCGGGTGATGCAGCGCCACGTCGGCCACGCCACCGGGGCCATGCTGCGTGCACTCCGCGGTGACGACCTGCGTGGCAGCCTGCTGCAGTTCGCCACCGACTTCCTGGAGCACTTCAACCAGCCCCACGTCGGCCAGGCCTGCCGCCTGATCGCCGCCGATGCAGCACAGTTTCCCGAAGAGGCGCGTACGCTGTACCGGCATGGCGCCGGCGCGTTGACACTTCATCTTGCTGAATGGATTGAAACCGTTTGCAGTCGCGGGCTGCTGCGGCATGACGACCCGCACTTCATGGCCGAACTGCTGCTGAGCATGATTGCCGGTCAGGATTTCGACAAACAGCGCTTCCATACCCCCCATCGTGATGACGCTGCATTGCGTCGGCGCTGGGCAGAGTTCTCCGTCGATGGCTTCCTGCGCGCGTTCGCGCCGCAGCCCTCGCCGGCCCCGTCTTCAAACCAACCCCGGAGTTCCTCCTGATGACCGCCCCACTCCGCACCCTTGCCTTGACGTGCGCCGTTGCTGTCGCCGTAGCTGCCTGCAAGAAGCCGGAACAGCCGACGCCCCCACCGCCGGAGGTGGGCGTGATCGACGCCAAGCCGCAGACCCTGCCGCTGCAGCGCGAGCTGGTCGGTCGCCTGTCGCCGTTCCGCAGCGCCGATGTGCGCGCCCGCGTGCCCGGCGTGCTGCTCAAGCGCGTCTATCAGGAAGGCAGCGAGGTCAAGCAGGGCCAGACCCTGTTCCTGATCGACCCGGCGCCCCTGCGCGCCTCGCTCAACGCCTCCGAGGCCCAGCTGGCTTCGGCCCGCGCGACCTACGCCAACGCCAAGGTCGCCGCTGACCGCGCCCGTTCGCTGGCGCCGCAGAAGTTCGTGTCCAAGGCCGACCTGGACAATGCCGAGTCGGCCGAGCGCACCGCGCTGGCCGCGGTCAAGCAGGCCGAAGCCACCGTTACGTCCTCACGCATCAGCCTGGGCTACACCGAAGTCACCGCCCCGATCAGTGGCGTGGCCAACAAGCAGCAGGTCACCGAAGGCGCGCTGGTCGGCCAGGGCGATGTGACCCTGCTGACCACCGTGGACCAGCTCGACCCGCTGTACGTGAACTTCTCGCTGAGCGTGGATGAACTGACCCAGCTGCGTGCGCAGCAGGCCAAGGGCACCCTGGCCCTGTCCGGCGACGGCAAGGCCACGGTCAACGTCAAGCTGGCCGACGGCAGCACCTACAGCGAGCCGGGCACGCTGGACTTCTCCTCGACCACGGTCGACCCGGCCACCGGCGCGGTGTCGCTGCGCGCGGTGCTGCCGAACCCGCAGAAGATCCTGCTGCCGGGCGCCTTCGTCAGCTTCCAGGCCAACCTGGGCGAGCGCAACAATGCCTACCTGGTGCCGCAGCAGGCCCTGCTGCGTGACACCAACGGCGGCTATGTGATGGTGGTGGGTGCCGACGGCAAGGTCGTCCGCAAGAACGTCAAGACCGACGGCGCGCAGAACGGCAACTGGCTGGTCAGCGAGGGCTTGGCTGCCGGTGACAAGGTGGTCGTCGCCGGCGTGCAGAAGGTCAAGGAAGGTACGCCGGCCACGGCCAAGCCGTGGACCCCGGGCCAGGACGCCAACGGCAAGCCTGCCGCCGGCGGTGCTGCTCCGGGCGCGCCTGCCGCAGCTCCGGCCGACGCCAAGGCACCGGCCAAGGCTGACCAGGCCGACAAGGCCGAGCCGGCCGCCACCGAATCGAACAAGCAGTAACGGGACCTTCCGTCATGCCTAAATTTTTCATCGAACATCCAGTCTTCGCCTGGGTGGTGGCGATCCTGATCTCGCTCAGCGGCGTGATCGCGATCCTCAACCTCGGCGTGGAGTCCTACCCCAACATCGCCCCGCCGCAGGTGACCGTCTCGGCCACCTACCCGGGTGCAAGTGCGGATACCACGGAGAAATCGGTCACCCAGGTGATCGAGCAGCAGCTGACCGGCATCGATCACCTGCTGTACTTCAGCTCCTCATCGGCCTCCAACGGCCGCGCCTCGATCACCCTGACCTTCGAGACCGGTACCGATCCGGACATCGCCCAGGTGCAGGTGCAGAACAAGGTCTCGCTGGCCACGCCGCGACTGCCTTCGGAAGTCACCCAGCAGGGTGTGGTGGTGGCCAAGGCCAACGCCGGCTTCCTGATGGTGGTGGCGCTGCAGTCCGATACGCCGACGATCAACCGTGACGCACTGAATGACATCGTCGGTTCGCGCGTGCTCGACCAGGTCTCGCGCATCCCCGGCGTCGGCAGCACCCAGCAGTTCGGTTCCGAGTACGCCATGAACATCTGGCTCAACCCGGAAAAGATGCAGGGCTATGGCCTGTCGGCCAGCCAGGTGCTGGCGGCGGTACGCGCGCAGAACGTGCAGTTCGCCGCCGGTGCGCTGGGCTCCGACCCGTCGCCGGAAGGCCAGCACTTCACCGCCACGGTGTCGGCCGAAGGCCGCTTCAGCTCGCCGCAGGAGTTCGAGAACATCATCCTGCGCGCCAATGCCGATGGCTCGCGCGTGCTGTTGAAGGACATCGCCCGCGTCGCCTTCGGTGCCAACAACTACGGCTTCGATACCCAGTACAACGGCAAGCCCACCGGCGCCTTCGCCATCCAGCTGCTGCCGGGCGCCAACGCCCTGAACGTGGCCGAGGCGGTGCGCGGCAAGATGGACGAGCTGCAGCCCAGCTTCCCGGCCGGCGTCACCTGGTTCTCGCCGTATGACAGCACCACCTTCGTCAAGATCTCGATCCAGGAAGTGGTCAAGACCCTGTTCGAAGCGGTGTTGCTGGTGTTCCTGGTGATGCTGATCTTCCTGCAGAACTTCCGCGCCACCCTGATCCCGACCCTGGTCATCCCGGTGGCCCTGCTGGGTACGTTCCTGGGCATGTGGATGATCGGCTTCACGATCAACCAGCTGACCTTGTTTGCGATGGTGCTGGCGATCGGCATCGTGGTCGATGACGCGATCGTGGTGATCGAGAACGTCGAACGCATCATGACCGAGGAAGGCCTGGCGCCGAAGCCGGCCACGCAGAAGGCGATGACCCAGATCACCGGCGCGGTGGTGGCCATCACCGTCGTGCTGGCGGCGGTGTTCATCCCCTCCGCCCTGCAGGGCGGTGCGGCCGGTGAGATCTACAAGCAGTTCGCCCTGACCATCGCCATCTCGATGGCGTTCTCGGCGTTCCTGGCGCTGGGCTTCACCCCGGCACTGTGCGCGACGTTCCTCAAGCCGACGCACAACGACAACCCGAACATCGTCTACCGCACCTTCAACAAGTACTACGACAAGATCAGCCACACCTATGTGGGCCACATCACCTCCGCGGTGCGCCATGCACCACGCTGGATGATCCTGTTCGTGGTGCTGACCGCGCTGTGCGGTTTCCTGTTCACCCGCATGCCGGGCAGCTTCCTGCCTGAGGAAGACCAGGGCTATGCACTGGCGATCGTGCAGTTGCCGCCGGGCTCGACCAAGAGCCAGACCAACGAAGCGTTCGCACAGATGCGCGGCATCCTGGAAAAGCAGGATGGCTATGAAGGCATGCTGCAGGTGGCCGGCTTCAGCTTCGTCGGCTCCGGCGAGAACGTGGGCATGGGCTTCATCCGCCTGAAGCCGTGGGAAGAGCGCAAGTTCACTGCTCCGGAATTCATCCAGAACATGAACGGCGCGTTCTACGGCATCAAGGAAGCGCAGATCTTCGTGGTCAACCTGCCGACCGTGCAGGGCCTTGGCCAGTTCGGTGGCTTCGACATGTGGCTGCAGGACCGCAGCGGCGCCGGTTACGAGCAGCTGACCCAGGCCCGCAACATCCTGCTCGGCCAGGCCGCGCAGAAGCCGGACCACCTGGTGGGCGTGCGCCCGAACGGCCTGGAAAACGCCCCGCAGCTGCAGCTGCACGTGGACCGCGTGCAGGCGCAGTCCATGGGCATGTCGGTGTCGGACGTGTACAGCACCATCCAGCTGATGCTGGCCCCGGTGTACGTCAACGACTTCTTCTACGAAGGCCGCATCAAGCGCGTGACCATGCAGGCTGATGGTCCGTACCGCACTGGCCAGGAATCGCTGAAGAGCTTCTACAGCCCGTCCAGCCTGACCACCAATGCCGATGGCACCAACGCGATGATTCCGTTGAGCACGGTGGTCAAGTCCGAATGGGTCTCGGCACCACCGTCGCTGAGCCGCTACAACGGCTACTCGGCGATCAACATCGTCGGCTCGCAGGCACCGGGCACCAGCTCGGGTGAAGCGATGCAGACCATGGAAGGCATCGTCAACGACGACCTGCCGGCGGGCTTCGGCTACGACTGGTCCGGCCTGTCCTACCAGGAAATCCTGGCAGGCAACGCCGCGACGCTGCTGCTGGTGCTGTCCATCGTGGTGGTGTTCCTGTGCCTGGCCGCGCTGTATGAAAGCTGGTCGATCCCGGTGGCGGTGCTGCTGGTGGTACCGCTTGGCGTTCTGGGCGCACTCGCCCTGTCGATGATGCGTGGCCTGCCGAACGATCTGTTCTTCAAGATCGGCCTGATCACGGTGATCGGCCTGGCCGCGAAGAACGCGATCCTGATCGTGGAGTTCGCGGTGGAGCAGCGTGCGGCGGGCAAGACCCTGCGCGATGCCACCATCGAAGCGGCGCGCTTGCGATTCCGCCCGATCCTGATGACGTCCTTCGCGTTCATCATGGGCGTCATCCCGATGGCGATCTCCACCGGTGCCGGCGCCAACTCGCGCCACGCCATCGGTACCGGCGTGATCGGCGGCATGCTGTTCGCCACCCTGCTCGGCCTGCTGATGATCCCGGTGTTCTTCGTGGTCGTGCGCCGCATGCTGGGCGACAAGCTGGATGAACCGTCGAAGGAATTCCTCGGCCGCCAGCGTGATGCGGAAAGCGCCCACCGCCCGGATCGTTGATCCGGCGGTAAATTGAAACGAGAAAGGCCCCGGAGCGATCCGGGGCCTTTTTCTTTGCTGCTTTTGAATCCATGCCAACCAAGGTTGGCATCTACCAAGCAGCGGCATGCCCGGTAGCCGCCAACCTTGGTTGGCGCTCTCCAGGGCGACGTGTCAGCGCAGCAGCGCGATCAGGGCGCACACCGCCACGAGAACCAGCGCGGCCCATTGCATGGGCACGAAGAAGAAATGATGGGGTGCGGCCTCACCCTTATGCCGCGGCGCACGGTTAAGCCACAGCCCCAGCAGCACGTTCACTGCCGCACCGATGCCACCACCCAGCAGCACCTGCTGCAGCGGAATGTTGCCCTTGGCGCCGTCGTGCGGGAAGAAGTACGCCAGCAACAGGATGCCTGCGATCGGCGTCACCAGCGTCATGAAGCCCCAGCCGCGGTAGATCATGCGGTATCTCCAGAAAAAACGATCCGCATTGCAGCAGCATGCATCCTGGAAAGCCAGAGGGGCATGCCATCTGGGCACAACGCCATCCACGCATGGCGTGGATCTACTGCCGCGCCGCCATTGCAGCGGCGCGGAGCAGGAAAATCAACGCAGCCCGGTTTCGTTGCGGGCAATCACCAGGCGCTGGATTTCAGAGGTGCCTTCGTAGATCTCGGTGATCTTGGCATCACGGAAGTAGCGCTCCAGCGGCATTTCCTTGGAATAGCCCATGCCGCCATGGATCTGTACGGCCTGGTGGGTGATCCACATTGCAGCTTCCGAAGCGGTCAGCTTGGCGATGGCGGCCTCGTTGCTGAAGCGCTTGCCCTCGCCCTTCACCCATGCCGCACGCAGGGTCAGCAGCAGCGCCGCATCCAGCTTGCACTTCATGTCGGCAATCTTCGCCTGGGTCATCTGGAACGTACCGATGGCCGCACCGAAGGCCTTGCGGTCCTTCACGTACTCCAGGGTCGCTTCATAGGCGGCACGGGCAATACCGATCGCCTGCGAGGCAATGCCGATGCGGCCGGCGTCAAGCACGCCCATGGCGATCTTGAAGCCCTCGCCTTCCTGCCCCAGCACGTCTTCGGGCTGCGCCACGTAATCGTTGAACTCGATCTCGCAGGTAGCCGAGGCACGGATGCCCAGCTTCGGTTCGGTCTTGCCGCGGCCGAAACCGGCCTTGTCGGTGTCGATCATGAACGCGGTGATGCCACGCGCGCCCTTGTCCGGCTCGCTCATCGCGAACAGCACGATGTACTTGGCCACCGGGCCGGAAGTGATCCAGCTCTTCTTGCCATTGATGACATAGCTGCCGTCGGCCTGCTTGACCGCGCGGCAACGCATGGCAGTGGCGTCCGAGCCCGACTGTGGCTCGGTCAGCGCGAATGCACCGATGGCCTCGCCTTCGGCGATGGCGCGCACGTACTTCTGCTTCTGCGCTTCGCTGCCATGGGTCAGGATGCCGTTGCAGAACAGCGAATTGTTGACCGACATGATGGTCGAATGCGCAGCATCACCGGCGGCGACCTCCACCATCGCCAGCACGTACGCGATCGGGTCCATGCCCGCGCCACCGTATTCGGTCGGCACTTCGATGCCCATCAGGCCGTTCTCGCCCAGCAGGCGGATGTTGTCCAGCGGGAACTCACCGGTACGGTCATGGTGCTCCGCGCTCGGGGCGATCTTTTCCTGCGCGATCCGGCGCGCAACGTCCTGCAGCATCAACTGCTCTTCGGTAAAGCTGAAATCCACAACACCCTCCCGGGAAAATGGTTCGCCGATTGTACCGGGGGCGGGGCATTGGCGGCTGACTCGACCCTGGCGGCGGCTTGACCGGGCAGCCCCCCGTCAGCGAATATATCTCTATATCGCGATAGGTAGATGTTTATGGATCTGGAAGACTGGTCGACCCGCCTGAAGGTGTTCGCCGATGCTACCCGCGTGCGCCTGCTGGCGCTGCTGGAGCAGGAAGAGCTGACCGTGGCCGAGCTTTCGGCCATCACCCGGTTGGCGCAGCCGCGGGTATCGACTCATCTGGCGCGCCTGAAGGAAGCCGGCCTTGTGCGCGACCGCCGTGCGGGCGTGTCGGCCTACTACCGCTTCGACGAAGCCCAGCTGGACCCGGCGCAGCGTGCATTGTGGCATGCCCTGAGCAACGGAAGCGATGACCCGTTGCTGCGCCAGGATGCTGAACGCGTAGCGGCGGTGCTCGCCCACCGCGCGGCGGACCAGAACTGGGCCGACAGCGTGGCCGGCGACATGGAGCGCCACTACTCCCCGGGCCGCACCTGGGAAGCGCTGGCGCGCACCGCGCTGCCATTGCTGGAAACCGGCGACGTGCTGGATATCGCCTCCGGCGACGGTGTGCTGGCCGAACTGGTCGCCCCGCACGCCAGGCGTTATGTCTGCATCGATACCAGTGCGCGCGTGGTGGCCGCCGCCAGCGAACGCCTGCGCCGCCTGCCGAACGTGGAAGTCCGCGAGGGCGACATGCATGCCCTGCCCTTCAAGGACCGCAGCTTCGACCTTGTGGTGCTGATGCACGCCCTGACCTACGCCAGCAAGCCGGCGCAGGCGGTCACCGAAGCCGCGCGCGTACTGCGCCCGGGCGGTCGCCTGCTGCTGTGCAGCCTGGCCCGCCACGAGCACAAGGCCGCGGTCGATGCCTATGGCCATGTCAACCTCGGCTTCAGCGACAAGGAGCTGAAGAAGTTCGTCGACAAGGCCGGCCTGCAGGTCTCCAACCTGGAAACGGTCACCCGCGAAAAGCGCCCGCCGCATTTCGAAGTGATCTCGCTGATCGCCAACAAACCCTGAGGTCGACATGCCCGCATTGCCCTGGCTGCACCCGGAACGCGTGGAATCGCTGCTCGCTGCCCTGCGTGATCGGATCCTGATCATCGACGGCGCGATGGGCACGATGATCCAGCGCCACGGGCTGCAGGAAGAGGATTACCGGGGCGAGCGCTTCGCCGGCGGTTACGACCACGCCCATGGGCCCGGCTGCGACCACGGCGGCACACCCGAAGGCCACGACCTGAAGGGCAACAACGACCTGTTGCTGCTGACCCGGCCGGAGGTCATCGCCGGCATCCACACCGCCTACCTGGAAGCGGGCGCGGACCTGGTGGAAACCAACACCTTCAACGCCACCTCCGTCAGCCAGGCCGACTACCACCTCGAACACCTGGTGTACGAGCTGAACAAGGCGGGTGCGGCCGTCGCACGTGCCTGCTGCGATGCGGTGGCGGCCACCACACCGGACAAGCCGCGCTTCGTCATCGGCGTGCTCGGCCCGACCAGCCGCACCGCTTCGATCAGTCCGGACGTCAATGATCCCGGCTTCCGCAACACCAGTTTCGATGAGCTGCGCGGCACCTACCGCGAAGCCATCGATGGCCTGATCGATGGTGGCGCCGACACGATCATGGTCGAGACCATCTTCGATACGCTCAACGCCAAGGCTGCGCTGTACGCCATCGAGGAGGCCTTCGATGCACGTGGCGCGCGGCTGCCGATCATGATTTCCGGCACCATCACCGATGCTTCCGGGCGCACCCTGTCCGGACAGACCGCCGAGGCGTTCCAGGCGTCACTCGCGCATGCACGGCCGTTGTCGATCGGCCTGAACTGCGCACTCGGCGCCGATGCCATGCGTCCGCACGTGGAAACCCTGTCGCAGGTGTCGGACTGCTACGTCAGTGCCCACCCCAACGCCGGCCTGCCCAATGCATTCGGTGAGTACGACGAAACACCCGAGGAAATGGCCGCCACCCTGCGTGGCTTTGCCGAAGATGGCCTGCTCAACCTGGTCGGCGGCTGCTGTGGCTCCACGCCGGACCACATCCGCGCGATCGCGCTGGCGGTGGCCGGGCTGCCGCCCCGCGCCCTGCCTGCCGCCCAGGTTCAGGCGGCATGAACACCTCCACCCCCTCCCGCACGTCCCCCTGTTGCCGCTGAGTTGCCGCCGATCATGACGCCTGTCCGCCCTACCCGCCTGTCCGGCCTGGAACCGCTGGTCATCACCCCGGATCTGCTGTTCGTCAATGTCGGCGAACGCACCAACGTCACCGGCAGCGCGCAGTTCCGCAAGCTGATCAAGGAAGGCCGTTACGAAGAAGCGGTGGACGTGGCCCGGCAGCAGGTGGCCAGCGGCGCACAGATCCTCGACGTCAACATGGACGAGGGCCTGATCGATTCGGAAGCGGCGATGACCCGCTACCTCAACCTGATCATGTCCGAGCCGGACATCGCCCGCATCCCGGTAATGGTCGATTCCTCCAAGTGGAGCGTGATCGAGGCTGGCCTGAAGTGCCTGCAGGGCAAGAGCGTGGTCAATTCGATCTCGCTGAAGGAAGGCGAGGACCTGTTCCGCGAGCACGCGCGCAAAGTGCTGCGCTACGGTGCGGCCGCAGTGGTGATGGCCTTCGATGAGAGCGGGCAGGCCGACACCTGCGCACGCAAGGTTGAAATCTGCACCCGCGCCTATCGCCTGCTGGTCGATGAAATCGGCTTCCCGCCACAGGACATCATCTTCGACCCGAACATCTTCGCCGTCGCCACCGGCATTGAAGAGCATGACAACTACGCGGTCGACTTCATCGAAGCCACCCGCATCATCAAGCAGACACTGCCGCACTGCCATGTGTCCGGCGGCGTGTCCAACGTTTCGTTCTCGTTCCGTGGCAACGAGACCGTGCGCCAGGCGATCCACTCGGTGTTCCTGTACCACGCGATCGCCGCAGGCATGGACATGGGCATCGTCAACGCCGGCGCCATGCCGATCTACGACGAGCTGGAGCCGGAACTGCGCGAGCGCGTGGAGGACGTGATCCTCAACCGCCGCTCTGATGCCACCGAGCGCCTGCTTGAAATCGCCGAGCGCTACAAGGGCAGCAAGGGCGCGGCGAAGACCGAAGACCTGGCCTGGCGCGAGAAGCCGGTGGACGCACGGTTGGCGCATGCGCTGGTGCATGGCCTGGATGCCTGGGTCGACGCCGATACCGAAGAAGCCCGGCAACGTTCCAGCCGCCCGCTGGACGTCATTGAAGGCCCGCTGATGGCCGGCATGAACGTGGTCGGCGACCTGTTCGGTGCCGGCAAGATGTTCCTGCCGCAGGTGGTGAAATCGGCACGTGTGATGAAGAAGGCAGTGGCCTACCTGCTGCCCTACATCGAAGCCGAAAAGGCCCGCAGCGGCGACACCGCCAAGAGCAACGGCAAGATCATCATGGCCACGGTGAAGGGCGATGTGCACGACATCGGCAAGAACATCGTCGGCGTGGTCCTGGCCTGCAACAACTTCGAGGTGATCGATCTGGGCGTGATGGTGCCGGCGCAGAAGATCCTCGATGCCGCCCGCGAGCACCAGGCCGACATCATCGGCCTGTCCGGCCTGATCACGCCGTCACTGGAAGAAATGAGCCATGTCGCCCGTGAAATGCAGCGGCAGGGCTTTGACCTGCCGTTGATGATCGGCGGCGCGACCACCTCGCGTGCGCACACCGCGCTGAAGATCGACCCGCACTACAAAGCCCCGACGGTCTGGGTGAAGGACGCCTCGCGCGCCGTGGGCGTGGCGCAGTCGCTGATCTCGCGCGAGCTGCGGGATGCGTTCGTCGCCGCCAACGAGGCGGACTACGCCGAGATCCGCACCCGCCACCGCAACCGCGGTGACGCCAAGCGCCTGGTCTCGCTGGAACATGCACGTGGCCAGAAGTTCCAGTGCGACTGGCAGGCGTACACGCCACCCGCACCGAAGCAGCCGGGCCTGCATGTATTCGATGACTACCCGCTGGCCGAGCTGGTGCCCTACATCGACTGGACGCCGTTCTTCCAGGCGTGGGAGCTGGCCGGCAAATATCCGGCGATCCTCACCGATGAGATCGTTGGCACCCAGGCCAGCGAGCTGTACCAGGACGCGCGCGCGATGCTCGATCGCATCGTCAACGAGAAGTGGCTGCGGGCCAAGGCCGTGTTCGGCCTGTGGCCTGCCAACAGCATCGGCGACGACGTACGCGTGCAGCACCCCGATGGCGAGGCCACCCTGCACTTCCTGCGGCAACAGGTGGACAAGCCGGCCGAACGCCCGGATTTCTGCCTGGCCGATTTCATCGCCCCGGCCGACAGCGGCAAGCAGGACTGGATCGGCGCCTTCGCAGTGACCGCCGGGATCGGCATCGACGCGCACGTGGCCCGTTTCGAGGCCGACCACGACGACTACAACGCAATCCTGCTGAAGGCGCTCGCCGACCGCTTTGCCGAAGCCCTGGCCGAACGCCTGCACCAGCGCGTACGCACCGTGTTCTGGGGGTACGACCACGCCGAAACGCTCGACAACGAAGCGCTGATCGACGAAAAGTACCGCGGCATCCGCCCCGCGCCCGGTTACCCCGCCTGCCCCGAGCACAGCGAAAAACGCCGGTTGTTCGACCTGCTGGGCGCGGAAACCAACGCCGGCATGCAACTGACCGAGAGCTTCGCGATGCTGCCGACCGCGGCGGTGTCGGGCTACTACTTCAGCCACCCGCAGAGCCAGTATTTCGTGGTCGGCCGCCTCGGTCGCGAGCAGGTCACCGACTACGCACGCCGCAAGGGCGTGGACCGTGCCCAGGCCGAACGCTGGCTGGCCTCGAACCTGGATTACGATCCGGAATGATCCGCCGACAGGGTTGGCCCGGCGCCAGCCCTGCCCGCGATTGCTCAGGAAGGCAGGGGCATGCCCGGTTTCACGGTTGCAGAAGCACCTGCTGCAGCGACGGCAACAACATGCGATTGCCGTATGCGCTGAGATGGTCGCCATCGAAGTACAGCGGCCTGCCCTCCCGCTGCGCCGGGCACTTGGCGGCATCGCACAGCACCGGCAATGGGTCCCACAGCACCGCACCGGGCAGGCCATCGACCACCTGCCGCAGGCTGCCCAGCATGGGGGCACGCAGGGTATCCATGGCCACGCGGGTGCTGTCCATGCCGTTGCGGCAGACCTCGTTGCGGGCATTGAAGCGGTCCGAGCAGCGATAGGGTGGCGCCGGCAGGACTGGCTTGGGTGCTTCCAGCACGATCCGCACACCGCGCTCGGCCAACGGCGTCCACTGCGTGATCGACTCAGCCACTTCCGCCTCGCGTCCGGCGGCGGCTTCCGGCGTCAGTTCACCGGCCAGCTGCGCCTGCGCATCGAACAATACAAACTGGTCGGACAGGCGCGGGATCCGCAATGACACCAGCACCACCACATCACCGGGCTGCGCCCGCTGCTTGATGTCGGCCAGCACGGCCGCATCGAACGCAGCACAGCCAGCGCCGGCGCCTCGCCACTTCTGCAGGCTGATCTGCGGGCAACCGCCACGTCCATACAGCGATACCTGCGTCCCGGTATCCAGGGCCAGGCGCTGCAGCAGTTCGATATAGGCCATGGCGTGTGAATCACCGGCAACGAATACCTGCGCCGGCGCGCCGGCGACCACCGGACGGCTGCATTGGCCACGGGCGAAGGTGCGTGCACTGCCTCCTTCGAAACGGCGCTTGCCGACGTCCAGCTCGCAGTCCGGGTAGTCGCGGGCCACGCTCTTGCCATTGGGGTACCAATCGGCCGGATGTCGACTCACCGTACTCAACGACAGCAGCGGCGCCTGCGCGTACAGCAGCATCTGCATGCCCCCTGCCAGCAGCAGCACCACCCCACCGGTGACTACCCAGCGTGCGGACGTCAGGTGCTGCGCGAGTGGTCCACGGAAGGGGCGTTCCACCCAGCGCCAGGACAGCCAGGACAACACCACCACCAGTCCGACGGCGGCAGCCATCTGCGCAGGCGTCTGCAAACCGACGGTCCAGCGCATCAGCACGAACACCGGCCAATGCCACAGGTACAGCGAATAGGAAAGCAGGCCGATGCGGCGCATCGGCGAACTGGCCAGAAGACGGCCGATCCACGCCTGCGGGTGATGATGGAGGGACCACAGCAGGCCGGCGGTGGCGAAAGCCGGCAGCAGACCGTCGGGCCACGGCGAGTGCCCCGCGCGCGCGGACCACAGGGCCCACCCCAGCAGCGCCAGCGACAACATGGCCAGCAGCGAGAACAATGGCGCACTGCGTTTCGCGGGCAGACCGGTCAACGCAATGTGCGGTTCGCGCACATGAAGCAGTTGGAACAGCAGCACGCCCACGCCCAGCTGCCACAGACGGGTACTGGTGGCATAGAACGCCCACGGCGGCGGCGCCTCGCGCGTGCCCAGCGCGGCGGCATGCGAGAGCGACGCCACGCTGACCAGCGCGAACAGGCCCAGGCTGATCCAGCGCCCGTGCCGGCCGCGCGCCCAAGCCAGGAACAGCAGCGGGAACAACAGGTAGAACTGCTCTTCCACGCCCAGCGACCAGGTATGGGTATACGGATTGAACTCGGCCCTGGGCGCGAAATAGTCGTTGCCGATGGCCGCCAGCACCCAGTTGCTGAAACCGAAGAAGGCCATCAATCCGGTCTTGTCGCTGGCCTCGCTGAGCCAGGATTCGGGGATGAACAGAACGCTTGCCACGGCAGTCGCCAGCAGGCAGGTCAGCAGTGCCGGTGCGATGCGGCGGATGCGGCGCGCATAGAAGCGCAGCATCGACTGCCCCAGCGAAAGCGCCGGCAACCGATGTACAGAGGCACTGACCACGAAACCGGAGATGACGAAGAACACGTCAACGCCGGTGAACCCGCCCGGCAGCCAGGCCGGGTCCAGGTGGAACACGATGACGGCCAGCACGGCAATCGCACGCAGGCCGTCGATGTGCGGCACGTAGCCGCGGCTTGGATCAACGGTCATCCCTTCCCTCGCGGCCGCGATGACACTGGGCCCGCCGCGGCCATCCTGTGCTTACCAGACCAGGTCGTCGGGCACCTGGTACTGCGGGTCGGCGTAGGGATCGTCCTCGGCCGGTGCATTCGGGTCGACCTTCAACGCCACCGAAGCGGCGAACACCGCCTCAGACTGGGCCAGGACTTCAGCCGTCACCAGCAGGTAGCGACCGTTGAGCTGGACCACACCCAGTTCACCGGCATTGAGTGCCTTGAGCTGCTCGGCGGTGACGTAGATGCGCTTGATCTTGCCGCCGTACGGGAAGTGGCGCGCGATATCGGCCGCTTCGGCATTCAGGCTCTTGTCCTTCAGCAGTTCTTCCAGCTTCACCTTGGCCTCGCGGCGCTGGCGGGCTTCTTCCTGCTTCAGGCGCTCGGTCTCGATGCGCTCTTCCTTCTCCCGCTGCGCACGGATCGCGTAAGCCTTGGCCAGATCCATTTCCTCGGCGGTACGCGGCTTGCGCGGCCCCTGCCCGTGGCCCTGGCCACGCTGCTGGCCAGGCTTGCCCGGGCCGCCATTGCCATGCGCCCGCCGCTCGCCGGGTTTGTGTTCGCCCTTGCCAGCGTGCTGCGGCTTTCCATTGCCAGCGCCACCCTTGCCCTGCGGGCGGCCATCACGGCGGGGGGCATCATTCTTGCGCTCGGGTTTGGGCGCGGGCTTGAAGCCCAGGCCCATCAGCTGGTCGCGGAGGGTATCGCTCATAGGATATGGATCAGTAGTGCGGCGGCGGCGGTTCGCTCGCCGGATCAGAAGAATTCAATGCATTGCGGACCTTGCCCAGGTCTTCCAGCAGCACGCGCAGGATGCCGGCATTGCGGCTGCCTTCCATGCGCGCGTCTGCAAGTGCATCGCTCAGTTCGGCCAGCGCGTGTTCCTGGAAGGACACGCGCATCTCCAGCTCGACCAGGCGCGCTTCCAGCGCCTGCTCACGTTCGGTCGGTACTTCAGACATGCAGCGAACGCCCCCGGCCAATGCCGTAATACGCAAGGCCGGCGGCCTCGACTTCAGCCGGCTCGTACAGATTGCGGCCGTCGAACACCACCGCATCCTTCAGCCGCTCGCGCAGCATCTGGAAATCGGGGCTGCGGAACTGCTTCCACTCGGTCACCACGACCAGTGCATCGGCGCCCTGCAGCGCATCGTCGGCGCTGTCACAGAACACCAGATCGTCGCGCTCGCCGAAGATCCGCTGCGATTCATGCATCGCCTCCGGATCGTAGGCGCGCACTGTCGCACCGCCTTCCCACAACTGGGCCAGCAGGCGGCGGCTGGAGGCCTCGCGCATGTCATCGGTGTTCGGCTTGAACGCCAAGCCCCACACGGCGAATGTCCTGCCGCGCACGCCTTCGTCTTCGCCCTTGTCGTAGTGGCGCTGGATCAGGGCAAACAGGTGCCCCTTCTGCGATTCATTGACCGCCTCCACCGCGTTCAGCAGCTTCGGCTCCAGGCCGGCCTGCTGCGCGGTGCGCGCCAGCGCCTGCACGTCCTTGGGAAAACACGAACCGCCATAACCGGCACCCGGATAGATGAAGTGCCAGCCAATACGCGGATCCGAACCGATGCCCTGGCGGACCTGCTCGACGTCGGCGCCCACGCGCTCGGCGATGTTGGCGATTTCATTCATGAACGAAATCTTGGTTGCCAGCATTGCATTGGCGGCGTACTTGGTCAGCTCGGCCGAACGCACGTCCATCTCCACCACGCGATCGTGGTTGCGATTGAACGGTGCGTACAGGCGACGCATCACTGCGACCGACTCGGCGCTGGTCGCACCGATGATGATGCGGTCAGGCCGCATGCAGTCGGCAACGGCGTCGCCTTCCTTCAGGAATTCGGGGTTGGACACCACATCGAAGGCGATATCCGCCCCACGCGCCGCCAGCTCCTCGGCAATGGCCGCACGCACTTTGTCGGCGGTGCCTACCGGCACCGTCGACTTGTTGACCACCACGGTCGGCACCGAAATGTACCGACCGATGGTGCGGGCCACGGCCAGCACGTACTGCAGATCGGCGCTGCCATCCTCGTCCGGCGGCGTGCCCACGGCGATGAACACCACCTGGCCGTGGCCGATGGCGGTCGCCGCGTCGGTGGTGAACACCAACCGCGACGCGGCGTGGTTGGCCTTCACCATCGGCTCCAGGCCGGGCTCGTAGATCGGGATGATGCCCCGGTTGAGGCCATCCACCTTGGCCTGGTCGATATCGACGCAGACCACCTGGTGGCCAACGTCGGCCAGGCAGGTGCCGGTCACCAGACCTACGTAGCCGGTACCAAAAATCGCAACGCGCATATCCGTGCTGACTCCGTGTTGGCTTACGGCAGAACGCCCAGCAGCTCGACGTCGAAGGTCAGGGTGGAGTTCGGACCAATCGGACCACCCGGGGTGCCGTTCTCGCCGTATGCCAGTTCACCCGGGATCCAGAAGCGGTACTTCGAGCCGACCGGCATCAGGGCCACGCCCTCGGTCCAGCCCTTGATGACCTGGTCCAGACCGAATTCGGCCGGGCCACGGCCCGCGGAACTGTCGAACACCGTGCCGTTGAGCAGCTTGCCTTCGTAGTTCACGCGCACCTTGCTGGAGGGCAACGGACGCTCGCCACTGCCCGGACGGATCACCTGGTACTGCAGGCCCGACGGGGTGGTCACCACGCCCGGCTGGGTCTTGTTCTTGGCCAGGAACGCGTTGCCTTCCTGACGGTTGGTCTGCGCTGCCTGTGCGGCCTTTGCCTGCATCTCGGCCTGCTTGGCACCCATGAACGACTGGATGGTGGCAGTGGCATCGGCTTCGCTCATCTTCGGCTGGCCCTTGCTCAGGCCAGTGTTGATTGCGTCAAACAGCGAAGCGGTATCGATATCGTCCTTCAGCTGTGCCAGCGACGGACCCACCGAATAAGCACCGATCATCTGCGCGACCTTGACCCGATCAACCTTCGCCGGCTGCGAGCCCGGCGCGACGCCCGGCACCTGCTGGCCGCTGCGGGCCATCACCACCTGGCGCAGGGCGGCATCGGTCGCCTTGGCCTGTTCCTGGGTGATCTGCGGCTGCAGGCCTTCGAAGGAACGCTCCACGGCAGTGCGCAGCGCGGCTGCATCGATTTCATCGGCGATCGGCGCGAACGACTTGGCCACATCCAGACCAATGGCGTAGCCGAGCTTCTGCTTGGGGGAATTCAAGGGTGCGGTCTCCTTGGCGGCCGAAGGAGCGGCCGGTTGTTGCGACAGGGCGACACCGGAGGTGCCCATCGCCAGAATCAGAACCGACGCCGCGGCGCCGCGCATTCCCATTTTCATTCGCTGCATTCCTGGAAGTGACTGGACGCCGACGTCGGCGCGAAAACACGTATTGTCGCACGCATGCCGTCGATGTCGAGGCATCCGTGCCGGCATTCAATGTGCGGCCGGTGCCGCCAGCGCCTTGTCGATGGCCGCTTTCAGCTGCGGATCATCCGGGGTGACCTTGCTGGCGAACTGGGCAATGACCGTGCCATCGCGTCCGACCAGATACTTGTGGAAATTCCAGGCCGGCGCCACGCCGGTGGCGGCGGTCAAGCGCTGATACAGCGGCGTGGCCTGCGCGCCGGTCACGTGCACCTTTTCGAACATCGGGAACTTCACACCATAGGTAAGCGTGCAGAAATCCTGGATCTGCTTTTCATCACCCGGCTCCTGCCCCTTGAAATCGTTGGACGGGAAGCCGAGCACGGCGAACCCCTTGCCGGCGTACTGCTTCTGCAGCGCTTCCAGACCCTCGTACTGCGGGGTATAGCCGCACTTGCTTGCCGTATTGACCACCAGCAGCACCTGCCCGTGGTAACGCTGCTGCAGGTTGACCTGCTGCTTGCCCGCCAGCGGCCGGTACGACAGATCCAGCAGATCGGCGGCCGAAGCGGCGGCCGACGTGGCCAGGCCTGCGGCCAGCAGGGTCAACAGGGACAGGCCGCGAAGGCGGCGCGAGGAGGCAGTCGACAAAGGCATGGGAGACGGTCCGCGGTAGCCATTCCAGGGGTCCGGCCGTGACCGGCCGGGAATCGGCCGAACTATAGCACCGGGGTCTGCACGTCTCTGGAGCGCATGCGTTGTCGCGCTTTGCACGGCGTGGCGGAAGCAGTCTGCCGCGCGTCCCAGCCCCCTGCTGATGACATAGCATGGACATGGCTGAATGGGAGGCCGACTGAAAACGCGCCTCCGCAGTTTCTCTTTTTCGATGCATATCAAGCGGTTGAACGAATATTGCGGTGCCGTGACCACCCCTGCCATCAGTTGGGTGGGGGCAGGACTTGCACACAGGCGTGCCGGTGTTATAGTTGCATACAACACCAGTCACCTGAGACAGGGGGAACCATGAACAGCCGGATGCGTCGCAGCCTTGCCGCCCCCGCGGTCACCGCGGTATCAACCCTGTTCGTACTGGTCTGGCTGGCCATGCCGGCACCGCCGGCCGCGTCCTCCCCCACCCTCTCCGAAGACAGTACGCAGGACGCAGCAGCACCCACGGCAGGGAATGCCGCTCCCTCCCCCTCCCCCCCGCGTCGGCTGCACAGCTCCCTGTCCATGCCGTATTTCTCGTTCGCACAGCCGCTGACCCCACGGAGCTGAATATGAGCGACATCCAGTGGAGCGACGGCGCTCCCATCTACCGCCAGCTGAAGGAACGCGTGATCGCCATGATGCTTGACGGAATCCTCAAGCCGGGCGATGCCCTTCCTTCGGTGCGCCAGGTGGCCGCCGATTACCAGCTCAACCCCATCACCGTTTCGCGCGCCTACCAGGAGCTGGCCGATGAAGGCCTGGTCGAGAAGCGCCGCGGGCTGGGCATGTTCATGACCGAACAGGCGGCCACGCAGCTGCGCAGCAGCGAGCGCGAACGCTTCCTCAATGAAGAATGGCCGGCCGTACTGGAGCGCATCCAGCGACTGGGCCTGAGTCTCGACGAATTGTTGCCCCAGGGGAAATTCTGATGAATGCCAGTCCCACTACCGCTGTGCCAAGCGACGCTGTCATTACCGCCCGTGGCCTTCGCAAGGCTTACAAGAACACGCTCGCGCTCGACAACGCCAGCTTCTCCATTCCGGCAGGCCGCATCATCGGCCTGATCGGCCCCAATGGTGCCGGCAAGACCACCGCGCTGAAGGCGGTGCTCGGCCTGACCTCGGTGGAAGGCGAGCTGAGCGTGCTCGGCCGCGACCCGCGCGTGCACCGCGACGATCTGATGAACGACATCTGCTTCATCGCCGATGTCGCCGTGCTGCCGCGCTGGCTGAAGGTGCGTGAGGCGATCGACTTCGTCGCCGGCGTGCACCCCCGCTTCGATCGCGCCCGTTGCGAACGCTTCCTGGCCAACACCAAGCTGCAGCCGAAGCAGCGCGTGCGTGAACTGTCCAAGGGCATGATCGTGCAGCTGCACCTGGCACTGGTGATGGCCATCGACGCCAAGGTGCTGGTGCTGGACGAACCCACGCTCGGCCTGGACATCCTGTACCGCAAGGAGTTCTACCAGCGCCTGCTGGAAGACTACTTCGACGAGCAGAAGACGATCATCGTCACCACCCACCAGGTGGAAGAGATCGAGCACATCCTCACCGACGTGATGTTCATCCGCGATGGTCGCATCGTCCTCAATGCGGAAATGGACGAAGTCGGCGACCGCTATACCGAACTGCTGGTCGGTGCCGACCAGCTTGAAACCGCCCGCGCACTGAAGCCCATCGACGAGCGCAGCCAGGCCTTCGGCAAGACCGTCCTGCTGTTCGACGGGGTGCCACGCAGCCAGCTGGCCAGCCTGGGTGAAACCCGCAACGCCGGCCTTGCCGATCTGTTCGTCGCTGTCATGAAGGGGACCTACGCATGAATGCCGTCAACCATCCTGTCAGTCCCGCAGGCACCCTGCGCTGGCTGCTCAAGCGCGAATACTGGGAAAACCGCGGTGGCTTCCTGTACGCCCCGGTGATCGCCGGCATCGTCTCGCTGCTGATGAGCGGCATCGGTATCGGCCTGGGCCTGTTCGCCCTGCATCGTGCCGCCCGCGACGGCGGCCTGCACATCGACGGCGAGAGCGTGAACATCAACGGCCTGGATCTGGCCGTGCTGACCCGCGACATCAGCGCCAAGGACATGGCCGACCTGGGCAACGGCCTGGACCTGGCGATGGTATTGACCTCGTCCTGGCCACTGATCGTGCTTGCCTTTGTGGTGTTCTTCTATTGCCTGGGCGCCCTGTATGACGATCGCCGCGACCGCAGCATCCTGTTCTGGAAGTCGCTGCCGCTGTCGGACACCCAGACCGTACTGTCCAAGGTGCTCAGTGCACTGATCGTCGCACCGCTCATCGCCATCATCGCTTCCAGCCTGACCCTGCTCGTTTTCATGCTGATACTGTGCCTGGTGGTGGTCTCCCACGGCGGCGATGCGATGCAGTTGATCGTGGGACCTGCCAATCCGATGAGCCTGGTCATGGGCATGTTCGTGTCCATCCCGGTGTACGCCCTGTGGGCGCTGCCCACTGCGGGCTGGCTGCTGCTGTGCTCGGCCTGGGCACGGAGCAAGCCGTTCCTTTGGGCAGTGATGCTGCCGCTGTTCGCCGGCATCATCGTCAGCACCACCAAGCTGATGCACCTGTTCGACCTGACCACCGGCTGGTTCTGGCAACACATCGTCGGCCGCCTGCTGCTGGGTGCGATGCCGGGAATGGATCTGCTGTACCGCGCCGGTGGCGGTGAATCCAGGCAGGATCTGGACTCGATCGTGGCGCTGATGGCGCCCTCTGCCCAGCTCAAGTCGCTGGCGATGCCCGACCTGTGGATCGGCGCGGCCTTCGGCGTGGCCTTCATCTTCATCGCCATCCGCCTGCGCAAGCGCGCTGGCGAAATCTGATCGTCAACCTGGAGGCACCACCCATGCGTTCCTTGATTGCCTGTACTGCACTGTTGCTGTTGCCGCTGTCGGCGCTGGCCGCCGATGCACCGAACTGCAAGTTCTCCGCGCCGCGCGCGTTGAAGATCGACGCGGCCGGTGCCAAAGCGGTGGTGTTCGAGATCAACCAGCATGACCTGAAGGTGGTCGCCAGCACCGGTGGCGGCCAGCTCGAAGGCCGCGCGTGCGCGTCCAACAAGGACTGGCTGGACCAGCTGGTGCTGGACCAGCGCCGCGTGGGCGACAAGCTGGTGGTGAGCCTGCGCCGCGACAGCCGCGACGCCCTGTCGATGGGTAACAGCTACGCCTGGCTGGACATCCGTGGCAGCGTGCCGGACAACCTGCCGCTGCAGTTCAAGATCGGCTCGGGCGATGGCAGCATCGAGAACGCGCAGTCGCTGAGCATGGACGTGGGCTCCGGTGATGGCATCGCCCGCGGCACCCGTGGCAGCGTGCATGCCGCCGTGGGTTCGGGCGACCTGGACGTCGATGGCGCCGCATCGTTCAACCTGCTCTCGCTGGGGTCGGGCGACGTCAACGCCCGCAACATCGGCGGTGATGCCAGCGTCGGCACGGTCGGTTCCGGTGACCTGAAGGTGACCGACGTGCGTGGCAACGCACGGCTGGATACCGTCGGTTCGGGCGACATCGGCTTCAAGCAGGTGCAGGGCAACGTCGAGGTCGGCGTGGTCGGCTCCGGCAACGTCGATATCGAGCAGGTCGGCGGCAACGTCCGCGTGCGCAGCCACGGCTCGGGCGACATCGATGTCGACGGCGTGCGCGGCAACCTCACCGTCGAGCACAGCGGCAGCGGCGATGTCCAGCATCGCAACGTGTCCGGCACCATCACCCTGCCGCGCGGCAAGTAACGCCCAACCATCCGATCCGAGGGAAATGCCATGAGTCTGCTGCGCCTGCTGCCTGCTGCCCTGCTGTGCCTGCCGCTGATCGCCTGTGGCGACACGTCCAGCCCCGACAAGACCGCCGGCAAGGCGGTGGCCGAGACCGCGGGCGGCGTCGGCCAGACCGTCAAGGAAGCGATGGATGACGCCCGCAAGGAGATCGCCGAAGGCAACATCAAGATCTCGGCCGACAACCAGCCACGCGCGGAGATCACCCCGCAGGGACAGCTGCTGATCGGTGGCAAGCCGGTGGCGCTGGACGATGGCCAGCGTCGCCAGCTGCTTGATTACCGTGGCCACGTGGTGGCGGTGGCGATGGACGGCATGGACGTCGGCCTGGCAGGTGCCAAGCTCGGCGCCAACGCCGCCGGTGAAGCACTGAAGGGCATCTTCAGCGGTGACAGCGAAGGCATCGAGAAACGGATCAACGCCGAGGCCGCCAAGATCGAAGCGCAGGCCAAGCGCATCTGCGACCGCATGCCGGCCATGCTGGCCAGCCAGCAGGCCCTGGCTGCCTCGCTGCCGGCGTTCAAGCCCTACGCCACGATGGACCAGAGCGATGTGGACGACTGCGGCAAGGACACCGTCGTCAACCGCTGACCCCTGTGACAGATCAGCGCACCCGGCCGGCCGCGCACCTGCGTTGCCGGCCGCTGCGCCCCGGCGGGCTTACAATGGCAGCCCCGGATGCACTTCATCGAACCGCCATGAAAAAGCTGTTTCTGCTGCTGGCCGCCCTGCTCTGCCTGGGCCTGGTCGGCTGTGACCAGGACTACCGCAACCACCGCGCCGAGCGTGGCAAACCCAAGATCTCGGTCAGCGAGAGCATCGTGACCGTTCGCCGCCAGCCGGCACCGAACATCATCATCCTGCCCGACGGGCAGATGAAGATCGACGAGATCCTGATCCCGCTCAACGCCGAACAGAAGCAGATGCTGCAGACGATGTTCGGCAAGCTGCAGGTGCTGCGCCAGAACACGCTGGTGGCCGCACCGGCCG
Source organism: Stenotrophomonas sp. 2694 (assembly GCF_040548715.1). NCBI lineage: Bacteria > Pseudomonadati > Pseudomonadota > Gammaproteobacteria > Lysobacterales > Lysobacteraceae > Stenotrophomonas > Stenotrophomonas sp. 2694. The sequence continues at coordinate 3,857 of NZ_JBEPSG010000007.1, read as the reverse complement.
ACCCCAACATGCAGCCGGTGAAGATCGTGCCGCCAGAGGGCATGCAGGTGATTCCGCCGGACCTGGTGCAGACCATTCCCGAGTTCAAGGATTACACCGAGACCTTCGGCAACATCGTCGCCGACCGTCGCTGAAACGAACAACGCCGCCCTCCCGGGCGGCGTTCTTCTTTCTCGCCTGTAGTGGGTGCGGACCTCGGCCCGCACGCCGCTCGATCAGCCGCCGGCACCACCGCCACCGGCCTGGATGCCACCGGCCGTCAACGCGGCCGGATCCAGCAGGCGGCGCAGCTCGGCTTCGGCCAGGCCACTGTCTTCCAGCGCCACGTCCAGCACCGGGCGCTGCTCCTTGTAGGCGCGCTTGGCAATCGCTGCGGCCTTCTCATAACCGATGATCGGGTTCAGCGCGGTCACCAGGATCGGATTGCGCGCCAGCGCCTCGGCCACACGGTCCTCGCGCACCTTCAGGCCGGCAATGGCGCTGTCGGCCAGCAGGGTCGACACATTGGCCAGCAGGCCGATGCCATCGAGCAGGTTCACCGCGATCAGCGGCAGCGTCACGTTGAGCTGGAAGTTGCCGGTCTGGCCGGCCACGGTGATCGCCGTGTGGTGGCCGATCACCTGCGCGCAGGCCATCACCGTCGCCTCCGGGATCACCGGATTGACCTTGCCCGGCATGATCGAGGAGCCCGGCTGCAGTGCCGGCAGTTCGATCTCGCCCAGGCCCGCCAGCGGGCCGGCGTTCATCCAGCGCAGGTCGTTGGCGATCTTGATCAGGGCTACCGCCAGCGCATTGAGCTGGCCCGACAGTTCCACCGCATCGTCCTGCGCGGCCAGGCCTTCGAACTTGTTCTCGGCGCTGTCGAACTTGAAGCCGGTCTGCTGCTTCAGCGCCTTGGCAACCTGTGCACCAAAGCGCGGGTCGGCATTGATGCCGGTGCCGATGGCGGTACCGCCCAGCGGCAGGCGGCGCACGCGCTTGAGGCTGTCCTCGATGCGCTCCTGGGCCGAGGCCAGCTGCGCCGACCATGCACCGAATTCCTGTTCGAAGGTCAGCGGCATCGCATCCATCAGATGGGTGCGGCCGGTCTTGACTACCTTGCGCAGGCTGCGGCCCTTCTTGTCCAGCGTCCGGCGCAGGTGCACCAGCGCCGGCAGCAGCTGCTCATGGGTGGCCAGCACGGCCGACACGCGCAGCGCCGTTGGAATCACGTCGTTGGAGCTCTGCCCCTGGTTGACGTGATCGTTCGGGTGCACCGTGGTCTTGCCGGCCTTGCCGGCGCGATTGGCCAGGGTGGCGATGACCTCGTTGGCATTCATGTTCGAGGACGTACCCGAGCCGGTCTGGTAGACGTCGATCGGGAACTGCGCGTCCCACGTGCCGTCCGCCACTTCAGCCGCGGCAGACTGGATGGCCTTGGCCACGGTCTTCGGCAGATGGCCCAGCTCGGCATTGACGCCGGCGGCAGCGCCCTTGACCAGGCCCAGCGCACGGATGAAACCGCGCGGCATGCGCTGGCCCGACACCGGGAAATTCTGTACAGCGCGCTGGGTCTGCGCGCCCCACAGGGCGTCGGCAGGCACCTGCAGCTCGCCCATGCTGTCGTGCTCGATCCGGAATCCCTTGGGGGCACGCTTGCTTGCAGCTTTGCTCATTGCATCAACTCCGCACTACTTCAGTTGGGGAAAGGAAAGCGGCGGCTGGCAGGGTGTCGCTTCCCGGGCTGGCGGCTGCGACAACGATACTCCCTTGTCCGCAGCGTGGGATGGCGAGGACGGGCCAGATCGTTTCATCCGCAGGGCCGATTGAACGGGTAGCGCCGGGCCGCGCCCGGCGAGCGCGCAGCGCGGCCACCATCCGCCGTGCATGGCCCGGCGCTACCGAGCATGCGAAGGCCACGCGTCGTAGAATATCGGCCCCGCCGCTCGTCCCAGCCCTGCCGACATGTCCGAATCCGCCCTGCTCGCCCTGTCCCCGCTCGATGGCCGCTATGCCGGCAAGGTCGACGCCCTGCGCCCGATCTTCTCCGAGTACGGCCTGATCAAGGCCCGTGTCACGGTCGAAGTGGAGTGGCTGTTGGCCCTGGCCGCCGAGCCGGGCATCGTCGAGCTGGCCGCGTTCTCCGACGCTGCCATTGTCCGCCTGCGTGCACTGGCCAGCGGCTTCAGCCCGGCCCAGGCCGCGCGCGTGAAGGAGATCGAGCGCACCACCAACCATGACGTCAAGGCGGTGGAGTACTTCATCAAGGAACAGCTGAAGGACGATGCCGAGCTGGCGCCGGCGCTGGAGTTCGTGCATTTCGCCTGCACCAGCGAAGACATCAACAACCTCAGCTACGGCCTGATGCTGGAACAGGCCCGTCGCGACGTGCTGCTGCCGACCCTGGACGGCATCGCCACTGCACTGCGCACGCTGGCCCATGCCCAGGCCGGCCAGCCGATGCTGTCGCGCACCCACGGCCAGACCGCCTCGCCGACCACGCTGGGCAAGGAGCTGGCCAACGTGGTCGCCCGCCTGGAACGCCAGCGCCGGCAGATCGCCGCGGTTGAACTGACCGGCAAGATCAACGGCGCCGTCGGCAACTACAACGCGCACATCGCCAGCTACCCGGATGTGGACTGGCCGGCCTTCGCCGAGCGCTTCGTGACCGGGCTGGGCCTGGTGTTCAACCCGTACACCACCCAGATCGAGCCGCACGACAACATCGCCGAGATCGGTGATGCCGCCCGCCGCGCCAACATCATCCTGATCGACCTGGCCCGCGACATCTGGGGCTACGTCTCGCTGGGCTATTTCAAGCAGCGCCTGAAGGAAGGCGAAGTCGGTTCGTCGACGATGCCGCACAAGGTCAACCCGATCGATTTCGAGAACGCCGAAGGCAACTTCGGCATCGCCAACGCGCTGTTCGAGCATTTCAGCGCGAAGCTGCCGATCAGCCGCTGGCAGCGTGACCTGACCGATTCCACCGTGCTGCGCGCGCTGGGCACCGCGTTCGGCCACAGCCAGGTGGCGCTGGATTCGCTGGCCAAGGGCCTGGGCAAGCTGGAAGTGAACCCGCAGCGCCTGGACGCCGATCTGGATGCGGCGTGGGAAGTGCTGGCCGAGGCCGTGCAGACGGTGATGCGCCGCCACGGGCTGCCGAATCCGTACGAGCAGCTGAAGGCGCTCACCCGTGGCCAGGGCATCACGGCCGAGTCGATGCGCACCTTCGTGCAGGGGCTGGAGCTGCCGGCCGATGCCAAGCAGCGTCTGCTGGAGATGACCCCGGGCAGCTACACCGGCCTGGCCGAGTCGCTGGCGAAGAAGATTTAAGGGTTTTCCTTGCGGCGGCGGCCGCGGGCGCTGCCTGCGGCAGGCTTGTACTGCCACGGCAACAGCAACAGCAACAGCAACGTCAAAAGCGGCTCTGGGTTTTTGCCGTGTTTGGCGGGGCGGGTTGGGTTCCCGGGACACGCCGTAAACCCGTCCCTGGGGGCTCGTTGGCGCCATCCATGGCGCCAACGGTCCCGCGAACCCAACCCGCCCCACCTCTGACAGATTCCCGGTGACGGATCGAAGAGCGTTGGGTTGTCGGGACGGAATTGAGAGAGGGACGCGGCTTCGCCGCGTCCCTCTTTGTTTATGGCGAAGGCAGTTGGAGCAAGCGCAGCGCGCGACCCGCTTTTGCCTTGCTTTTCTTCTTCCATTCCGTGGCGGGCCACGCAGGAAACTGTCAGGGGCCGGGGGGGGGGGGGGGGGGGGGGGGGGGGGGGGGGGGGCGGGGGGGGGGCGCGGGGGGCCCCCCCCCCCCCGGGCCGCCCCCCCGCCCCCCCCCCCCCCCCCCCCCCCCCCCCCCCACCCCCCCCCACCCCGCCGGG